>JBKJPI010000555.1:0-19314 GCA_046595235.1 Burkholderiales bacterium
AAAGACCCGGAGCAGGACACCCGTGCCTTCTTTGTCGAGGTTGTAAGCGATCACGCGCCCTGCCTCGAGTCGACGAAAATAAACCGGCGCGCCCACGTCGAGAGAGCCGATGTCTTCAGCGCGGAGGATGAACTGCCGGCCCTGCAGACCCGTCGTGATAACAGGTGGCGTCTCAAGCCCGATGAAGTCCGACTTATCCTGAGTCGACTTGCCCGGATCCATGCCGATATACGAGCCGGAAAGCAGCGTCCCGATGCCGGATACAGTTCCGCCTGCGATTCGCGCGCGCACCACCCAGAACCGCGTGTCCTCGACGAGCAGCGACTCGGCCGGCTTCGAAAGCTCCGCTTTCACGACGACGCCCGCGCGATCTTCGGAAAGTGACACGCTGCGTACAACGCCTATTTCGACATCCTTGTACTTGATCCGCGTTTTGCCCGGCTCCAGGCCTTCAGCGGTCTTGAAGTGGATCGTGATCGTCGGCCCGTCGGAGAGCACCGCCCGCACCGCGAGCCAGCCCCCGATGATGGCGGCGACGATCGGCAGCAGCCACACCCATTGAAATCCGAAGCGGCGCCTGCGCACCGCCAGTGCACGCGGAACCTCGACTTCCGGCTCCGGCCGCTCAGCCATTGGTTTTTTCCTCGCGCGCAGAATCCCAGATGAGGCGCGCATCGAAGCTTATCGTGGCGAGCATCGTCAGAACGACGACCGCACCGAAAGCAAGCGCGCCGGAGCCCGGCGTTACGGTCGCGACAAGCTGCAGCTGCACGAGTGTGACGAGTATGGCAACGACGAAAATATCGAGCATGGACCAGCGACCGACGATCTCCAGCAGCCGGTAGAGGCGCGAGAGATCGTGGCAATGCACGTGCACGCCGCGATGGACTGCGATGAGAAGCGTAAGGAGCGAAAACATTTTCAGGAGCGGCACCATGATACTGGCTACGAACACGATGATTGCAAGCGGCCACGAGCCCGTGGACCAAAGAAACACGATACCACTCATGATGGTGTCGCTTTGCCTCTCTAAAAGCGACTCGGTCTTCATGATGGGCAGTAGGTTGGCCGGAATGTACAGGATCATTGCGGCAACGAGAAACGTCCATGTCTTGAGGAGTGCCGCGGGTTTACGCACGTGCAGCGGCGCGCGGCAACGCGGACACAGCACCGCGCTCCGCCACACGGGACGCGACAGGAGCCCGCACGATAGACACGAGAGGAATCCTGCCTCGGCTGCGGTGACGGGATGTTTGCTCATGCTTCCGGTTTCTGACGCGCTCCGCTCATGACGCCAGCTTCTGGCGCGCCCAGATCACGCGCGCGTCGAATGAGGAAACAGCGGCCGCGATCATCAGCAGCAGTCCACCGAAAGACCACAGCCCGATACCGGGAACGACCCGCGCATCACCCGCGAGCTTAACGAGCGACACGAGAAGACCGAGTATAAAAACTTCCACCATGCCCCACGGCCGTATCGCCTGCAGCATGCGCAGCGCTAACGGCAGCAGTTGCGGCACATGTTCGAAGCGCAAAGGCAGCAGCACATAAGCCATGGCACCGAGTTGCAGTGCCGGCACAAGAATCGTCGTGATGAAAACCAGGCCTGCCAGAAGCGTCATGTTCTGCGCGTAGAGCGCCTGCGCTGTTCCGAACAGCGTCGCGGCCGAGCTTTGGCCCTGAAGCTCAAGGCCGACAATCGGAAACATGTTCGCCACGACGAAAAGAACGGTCGCGGCGAGGGTGTAGGCAATTGGGCGGTCGAGGTTATCGTCAGCCATGCGGTACAGCACCATCCGGCAGCGCGGGCAGCGGGCCACCGCGCCTTTCGAGAGCGGAGTCGACTTTTGCAGCAGATCGCACTCGGGACAGGCAATGAGCGTTTCGGACATATCGGTGCCGTAGCTATATAGCGGGCGCGCCTGCGCCTGCAGGCGCGGCGCCCAAACCCTCCGCAGAGCAAACGCCGAGCCGGACCTTGCCTAGAGCCTGTTATGGACTTTAACGTGTGCGACGAACGTGGAGGACGGGCTCAGTGCTAGTAGACGCTCGCGCCGCAGTGCCGGACACTGTAAGCGAGTGACGAAACGCAATGGGCGGGACCCAAGCGAAGGCGAGCGCCGCCCAAACGGCATCAGACCACCGCTCCCAGCTTGAGGATCGGCAGATACATGGCGATGACGAGGCCGCCGATGAGCGTGCCGAGCACCACCATGATCATCGGCTCCATGAGGCTCGACAGCGCGGCGACCGCGTCGTCGACTTCCTGCTCGAAATAATCGGCGACCTTGGATAGCATCGTATCGAGCGAGCCTGCTTCCTCGCCGATGGCGACCATCTGGATCACCATGTTCGGAAAGACGTCGGTACCCTGCATCGCCGAATTGAGGCTCGCTCCGGTCGCCACTTCGCTTTGTATGCGCCTGGTCGCGGTCAGGTAGACGTGATTTCCGGCCGCGCCGCCGACGGACTCGAGCGCTTCGACGAGCGGAACGCCAGCCGCGAAAGTCGTGGAGAGCGTTCGTGTCCAGCGCGCGATCGACGACTTGCGAACGAGATCGCCGAACACTGGCACGCGCAAAAGGAAGTGGTCCATGGTGATCTGCATCTTCTCCGACCGCTTCCACGTGTAGAAGAAGAACCACAGTCCGCCGCCGATCCCGCCGAATATCAGCCACCAGTATTCCACGAAAAAGTCGGAGAAGGCGATCACCATCAGGGTGAGGGCGGGGAGATCGGCGCCGAAATTTGCGAATACCTGCTTGAAAGCGGGGATTACGAAAATCATGATGATCGCGGTGATCACGAAGGCGACCACTACGATGGCGAGCGGATAAAAGAGCGCAGACTTGATCTTGCTCTTGATCGCGAGAATTTTTTCCTTGTACTGCGCAAGGCGCTCGAGCACACCGTCCAGAATACCGGCTGTCTCGCCCGCGCCGATCAGGTTGCAGTACAGCGGCTCGAAATGGAGGGGGTGCTTCTCGAAGGCCTGGCGGAGACTCGCGCCGGTTTCAACTTCGGTGCGGATGTCGTATATCAGCTTCGCCATCGCGGGATTCGAATGCCCTTTCGCGACAATGTCGAAGGCCTGCAGCAGCGGCACGCCGGACTTCAGCATTGTTGCGAGCTGCCGCGTGAAAAGTGTGATGTCTTTTTCGGTGATTTTCCCGCCGCGGGCGCGCTTCTGCTTCTTGATCTCCTGAACCTTGATGCCCTGGCGACGCAGCAGCGCATTCACCTGCGCTTCACCGGTGGCGCGCATTTCGCCGCGTACAGTCTTGCCCCCACGGTCCTGGCCGACGTACGTGAAGTTGAAGTCCCGGATCTCCGCTTTTTTGGCGGCGATTGTTGCTGTGGCCATTTGGTAAATCCCCGAATGCTGCTAATAACCAAGAGCTTAGCGGATCTAGCTCACGATGATGCGCGCTGCTAACGCCTTTGTAAAGCCGCCGACTTTGTAGAGTCCGCAGCTCGTTAAAGACTGCGGCCGTTCTAAAAGGTCCGTATGTGAAGGGCGCAGTGTTGGTAAGGCCATGGCTAGCGTTGTTCGCTTTCGTCCTCTGTATGCGTTCTCTGGGCCAGCCGGGATGGGAATATGCGCACCGCTTTAACGACACGATCCTGCGTTTGCACGATCTCTATCGGATGATCCGCGATCTTCATGCTCGTATTGGGCTCGGGTATTTCCTGGAATTGTTCGAGGATGAGTCCATTCACTGTCTTCGGGCCGTCCAGAGGAAAGCTGAAGCCGAGCTTGCGGTTGAGCTCACGGAGGAGCGTCCCGCCTTCGACGAGGTAGCTCCCGTCGGCCTGCGGGTAGAACCCGCCGGTGCGCAACGGCGAGCTCGTCGTGAATTCGCCGATGATCTCTTCCAGAATGTCCTCGAGCGTCACGAGGCCTTTCAACTCGCCGTATTCGTCGACAACCAGCGCAATTCGATCCTGATGTTCCTGAAAGTTCTGCAGCTGGGAAAAGAGCGGCGTTCCCGATGGCACGAAATACGGTTCACGCACGAAACGCTTCAGTCGATCGATCGTGAGGCTGCCCTGCTGCACGAGGTTGAGAACGTGCCGCGCGCGAAGCATCCCTGCGATCTCGTCCGGCTGCCCGTTATAGGCAAGCAGGCGCCGGTGATAAGCCGTCGAAACCTGCTGGGCGATTTCTTCGATCGGCGCTTCAAGGTCGACGGTCTCGATCTGGTTGCGGGGAACCATGATGTCGTCGACGGTGACCGCCTGCAGGTCGAAGAGGTTCACAAGGATGCTCTGGTGCTTTTTAGGGAGATAACCGGTCTCGAGGACGAGCGTGCGAAGCTCGTCGACCGAGAGCGTATGTTCCACGCCGCCGGCCGGCGTCTTGAGCCGTAGGATCCAGAGCAGTCCGCGAACGAAGAGATTCACGAACCAGATGAAAGGTTGAGTGACACGCAGTAGTGGCGTTAGCACGTAGCTCGCCGGCAGCGCGATCCGCTCCGGATAAGCCGCGCCCACGACTTTGGGCGTGATTTCGCTGAACACGAGAATTGCGAAAGCTGCGGCCCCTGTCGCGATGAGAAGACCGTACTCGCTGTCCCCAACCTGCCGCCGCACGATCTCACCCACCAGCAGCGCAGACGCTGCGTTAATAACGTTGTTCCCCAACAGTACGACGCCGAAAAACTTGTCTGTATTTGCGAGAAGATCGTTAGCGAGGCGCGCGCCGCGGTTGTTACGCTGTTGAACGAGATGACGCAGCCGGTACCGATTGAGGGCCATCATGCTCGTCTCGGAAATCGAGAAGAACGCGGAGGCGATGAGGAACACGAAAAGCGCTCCCAGCAGCGTCAGTACGGGAATGTCGTCCATGCGCGGTGTTCGTGAGCTAGCGCGCGAGGATCACTTCGAGCACGAACTTGCTGCCGAGGTAGGCGAGCACGAGCGTGAGAAAGCCGGCCAGCGTCCAGCGCACCGCGATACGACCGCGCCAGCCGTACACGTGCCGGCCCGCGAGCAACGCTGCGAAGATGAGCCACGAAAGCACACCGAACACGGTCTTGTGATTGAACTGCGCAGCCTTTCCAAAGAGCTCCTCCGAAAAGACGACGCCGCTTGCGAGCGTCAGCGTGAGGAGGATGAAGCCCGCCCAGATGATGCGGAAGAGCAGCGCTTCCATTGTGAGAAGCGGCGGAAGCGTTTGCAGCACGCGCGTCATGGCGCCGTCGTGCAGCCGGCGCTCGAGCAGCGCCATCAGGAGGACGTGCAGCGAGGCGATCGTGAAGAGACTGTACGCGAGCAGCGCGATCAGGAGGTGCAGCTTGAATGCTGCAAGATCGGTGTTCGGCAATGCGGCCGTAGCCGGCGTCAGCGCCGGCAGAAGTACGGCGGCTGCGGCAAGCGGCAGCACGAGCGCCTGCAGCCCGACGAGGCGATAGAAGAAATTGCCGAGCCAGTAGATCGAAACCGTTAACCAGACGATCGCAGAGACGGCGTTCGCGACGCCGAGGTGCAGCCCCTCGCCTGCAAAGACTGAGCGGCCAAGAAGCACCGCGTGCATTGCGATCGGTACGAGCACTGCGTAATGCTCCGCGGTCGACGGCATGCGTAAGGCGTCGCCGGGCGACGATGCACCGGGTGGCTGCGGGGCCACGGGCGTCCAGTGCGTGCGCCAGAAGTAAATCGCGAGCGCGCCATAGAGGAGCGCGTTCACGAGATACGCTACAATTTCCATCCTCCCAAGGATACCAGTTCCTCATGTTCGACACCCTCACGACGCGCCTCACCAGCGTTCTCAAAACGCTGCGCGGCGAAGCGCGCATCACCGAAGACAACATCAAGGACGCACTGCGCGAAGTGCGCATGGCGCTCCTCGAGGCGGACGTTGCATTGCCTGTAGTAAGAGACTTCATCGCGGCCGTGCGCGAGAAGGCGCTCGGTCACGAGGTGGTTGGGAGCCTTACTCCAGGTCAGGCGGTGGTTGGCGTGGTCCACCGCGAGCTCGCTGCGCTAATGGGCGGGCATAACGATGCGCTCGATCTTGCGACGACACCCCCGGCAGTCATCCTCATGGCCGGCCTGCAGGGCAGCGGCAAGACCACCACGAGCGGCAAGCTCGCGAAGTGGCTGAAGGAGCAGCACAAGAAAAAGGTGCTGCTCGTGAGTTGCGACGTCTATCGTCCAGCCGCGATCGAGCAGTTGAAGACGCTGGCGTCGCAGGTGGACGCCGATTTTTTCGCGTCGTCCGCTGACGAGAAGCCGGTCGACATCGCGACACGCGCGCTCGACTACGCGCGCCGTCATTACAACGATGTGCTGATCGTCGACACGGCAGGCCGGCTTGCGATCGACGAAGCCATGATGCGGGAGATCCGCGAGCTCCATGCCGCGGTGAAGCCGATCGAGACGCTCTTCGTAGTCGATGCGATGCAGGGTCAGGACGCGGTGAACACGGCGCGCGCTTTCGCGGAAGCGTTGCCCCTGACCGGGATCGTGCTCACAAAGCTCGACGGCGATGCGCGGGGCGGCGCTGCCCTCTCGGTTCGTCAAATCACGGGGAAACCGATCAAGTTCGCAGGTGTGGGCGAGAAGCTCACAGGACTCGAGCCTTTTCATCCCGAGCGGATGGCGTCACGCATTCTCGGCATGGGCGACGTGCTCACGCTCATCGAAGACGTACAGAAAAACGTCGACCGCAAGGAAGCCGAGAAGCTCGCGCAGAAGGTGAAGACCGGAAAAGGCTTCGACCTCGAGGATTTCAAGCAGCAGATCGTGCAGATGAAGAAGATGGGCGGGCTTTCAGCGCTCATGGACAAGCTGCCGGGCAATCTCCAGCAGATGGCGCAGGGCGCGCCGGATGTCGATGACAAGGCGATCCGCAGAATCGAAGGCATCATCAACTCGATGACTCGCAAAGAGCGATCGAAGCCGGAAATCATCAAGGCGTCGCGCAAGCGCCGCATCGCGACCGGCGCCGGCGTTTCGGTTCAGGAAGTTAACCGACTGCTCAACCAGTTCGAGCAGACTCAGAAAATGATGAAGATGATGGCCAAGGGCGGCATGGCCAAGATGATGCGATCGATGAAGGGGATGTTGCCTGGTATGCGGTAGCCCACCGGGTTTAATCCAGCTTGAATCGCTTTGACCGGATGAAAGCGCCCCAGTCCGTTCGCTCGGGCACGCCGTACTGCCGCGCCTTGTCCTCCGACCAGCCGTAAAACTCGGCTTCGCCGAATTTCCTTGCGCCGCGCTGTTTGCGATATGGCATGAGCGCGTTGCGCCGCTGGTCGTAGGCGTCGATCTCCGCACGAACCTTTGAGTCGTTGTAACGATCGACGTGAACGGTTGTTTCGAGAGAGAGCCGCGGCGTGATGCGCCCGGGCAAAGCTGGATAACCGAGCGTAAGTCCCGCTACCGGGAACACCCAGTCGGGCAGCGCGAGAAGCTCGCTCACTTCGCGCGGCTTGTTGCGAATGCCGCTGATCGGGCACGCAGCGAGCCCGACGGCTTCGGCTGCGCGGATGAGCGTGGTCATGACGATGCCGGCATCCACCGCGGCATTCATGAAATGATCCAAGTGGTCGTTCACAAATGGTTTGCCGCGCCATTCGCCGATCTCACGAATGCGCCGGTTATTGCCGCAAAAGACGAGGAGCACCGGAGCCTCTGCAATCCACGGCATGTCCGGGATGAGTTCGGTAATCGCTTTGACCTTCGAGCGGTTCGCTACGTGAACGATGTCGGCCTGCTGGAGATCGGACTTCGAAGGCGCGGACAGGGCGCAGGCGAAAAGAAGGCGCAGCATTGCAGGATCTACTGGAGTTTCGGCGTATTTACGGTGTGAGGAATGTTCGACGATCCGCTGCAGCTCGTCGAGCCCGGAAAGGTTCGGTGAGACGCTCACTGCGGCGCCAAAACGCTCCGCCACGGCGTCCTCGATGCGTGCCGCGGTTGCGGCGGTGGAATTCGACATACCTGTCTTCCTTGTAATCAGCGGCTTAGCTCTATTCCGGAGTATAGCGGCGGTGCCCGCGGCGAGAGCGGTTCCCCCGGAGTAGGGGTAAGGCCGCGCGCCGGGGGCAGCGCCTCGCGGTTTACATTGCGAAGAGGGCAAAAATCATCGTAAAATCACGCCCTTTCCGCATTCCACTGGCAGACAAACAATGGTCGTAATACGCTTAGCCCGCGGCGGCGCCAAGAAGCGCCCGTTCTTCAACGTGGTCGTGGCCGATTCGCGGCGCGCCCGCGACGGCAGGTTCATCGAACGCCTCGGTTTCTACAATCCGAAGGCGCCCAAGGGTCACGAAGCGCTCCGTATCGATCGCGCGCGCCTCGAACACTGGCAGTCTCAGGGCGCGATGCTGTCGCCGACCGCCGCACGTCTGGTAAAGCAGATGGGCGCCGCGCAGGAAGTGCAGCAGCAGCAGCAACCCGCATAGTTTCAGTCGAGGCCAGGAATCTGGAGGACGGGCGCGCGGCAGGTCAACAGCCGAACGATCTCGTGGTGATGGGCCACATCGTTGGCGCTTTCGGTATCAAAGGTTGGGTGAAGCTTCAGCCGCTCACGGCAGCACCCAAAAATCTTCTGGATTATCCCGCGTGGTGGATCGAAGACCGCGCTGCCTGGAAGTGCTATCGAGTCGAGAAGGCTGAAGTACACGGCGGCACCCTCGCAGCGAAACTTGCCGGGTGCGAAGACCGGGATGTAGCGGCGCTCTTCAGAGGCCGGCAGGTCGCAGTGCAGCGAGGTGAGTTCCCCCCTGCCGGCGAAAACGAATATTACTGGGCCGACCTCGTTGGCCTCAGCGTAGTAAATGCCGAAGGTGAGAGCCTCGGAACGGTATCAAGGGTTTTCGAAACCGGCGCGAACGATGTGCTGGTTGTGGAAGGTCCGGTCGAAGATAAGCGCGAGCGACTGATTCCTTTCATCGAGCACGTCGTGCGGGAGGTCGACCTTGCGCAACGTGTGATCCGGGTTGACTGGGGCGTGGATTATTAAGAAGGACCGCGCGCCCGTGCTGCAGATCGACGTCGTGACGCTGTTTGCTCCGATGTTCGAAGCGGTGACTCGCCACGGTGTGACAGGCAGGGCGCGCGAGCGGAAGTTGTATGAGCTGGTGCTGTGGAATCCACGTGATTTCGCGACCAACAACTACCGCAGCGTGGACGACCGGCCGTATGGCGGCGGTCCCGGCATGGTGATGATGCCGGAGCCATTGGAGAAGGCCGTGTATGCGGCACGGCAGCGGCAGAAGAGCAGCGGTGTGACAAAGCCGCGCGTTGTGCACCTGACGCCCCAAGGCCGGGTGCTCGATCACGCGCTGGTCGACGAGCTGGCAAAAGAGCGAGGCATCGTGATGCTCGCCGGGCGTTATGAGGGCGTGGACGAGCGGCTGGCAAGCCGTGTAGTCGACGATGAGATTTCGATCGGCGACTACGTGCTGTCAGGCGGTGAGCTCGCGGCGATGGTGGTGATCGACGGTGTGGTCAGGCAGCTGCCCGGAGCTTTGGGCGATGCGGATTCGGCGGGTGAGGATTCGTTTGTGAACGGGCTTCTCGACCACCCGCACTACACGCGGCCGGAAGTATACGAGAACGAGGCAGTGCCGGCAGTGTTGTTATCCGGCAACCATGCGGACATCGTCCGCTGGAGATTGAAGCAGGCTCTGGGACGCACGTGGCTTCGCAGACCCGACCTGCTGGCGAAACGCAAGCTCTCCGAAGAGGAGCGCTCGCTGCTCGAAGAATTCAGACGTGATACGAACTCGAAGGTTTAAAGGATTGAAAATGGACCTGATACAACGGCTCGAGCAGGAAGAGATCCAGCGCCTCGGCAAGAAGATTCCCGATTTCGCGCCGGGTGATACGGTAATCGTCAGCGTGAACGTGGTGGAAGGCGAGCGCAAACGGGTGCAGGCCTACGAAGGTGTGGTGATCGCCAAGCGCAACCGCGGCCTCAACTCTTCCTTCATCGTACGCAAGATCTCGTCGGGTGAAGGCGTGGAGCGCACGTTCCAGACCTATTCGCCCCTCATCGCGACGGTCGAGGTCAAGCGCCGCGGCGATGTCGGTCGTGCGAAGCTGTATTACCTGCGCCAGCGTTCGGGCAAGGCAGCGCGTATCAAGGAAAAGCTCAAGGCGGCGCCGAGCGCGCAGTCTGCGGCACAACAGGCCGCAGAACCGGTGGAAGCCGCGGAAACTGCGCAGCCGTAATTGCTGCGCGAGACCAAAAGGCGGCCTTAAGCCGCCTTTTTTTTCGCGCGCGTAACGCGAGAGATCGATCGCTGGCCACATACAGGCAATGACGTGACCACAGCAATTTCATCGCGCGTGCTCGGGCTCATCCTGGTGAGCTTCACCTGCGGCGCGCTTGCCGCCCCACTCGAAGATCCGACCTCGGTGCGCGGGATGCTCAACTCCGGTGCCCGTGAGCTGGCGTTGTCGCAAGTCGAGAGATTGCAGCCACGCGACGCGGCCGCACCTCGTTGGAGCGAGTGGGAAGGTCTGCGTTGCGAAGCGCTGGCGCGGCTCAATCGACGCGAGGCGTTGCTTGCACGCGCAAGCGCACTCACAGGCGAGCGTTTCGCGCCGCCGCTCAACCCGTGTCTCGCCGAAGCCGCACGTGCCGCACTCGCGCAGGATGATCCGCAGTCAGCGCGCAGCTATGCCGCAAAGCTCCTCTGGCAGGCAAGCGCGTCCGCGGCAGAAGTGAGGGCCGCCCGCCTCGCAGTGATCGAGAGCTACCTCGTCGAACGGCGCGGCTCCGAAGCGTTTGCGAGCATGCTCCGTTTCCAGCAGGACTATCGCCCACTGCCTCGCGAGATTGTCGAACGCTTCGCCGAAGGGTTGATCGATCTCGGTCAGGACACAGAGGCACTGAACTGGGTTCCAAATGACAGCACGAGTGCGTCGCGCCTGCGGCTTCAGTTGCGAAGCGGTGTACTCGCCCCTGACGCCGTCATTGCTCAGGCGCGGAGCGCGCTCGGCCGCAACCCTGATCCAGCGTACTGGCGCACGATTCACGAAGCGGCTGTGCGCAGCCGCAACGCGTCGCTGCAGCTCGAAGCGCTCGAGCGCGTGCTGCAGAGCGTCGAGGCCGGTGACGCGAGCGGCCAGAACGTCGCGGCGCAGCGTCTGTGGCAGGCGTACCTTGCGACTGCCGGGGAAATTGGAAATCGCGAGCAGCTGCTGATGGGCGATGACGGTGCCTGGGCCGACTACGCTGCACGCCGCCTCGGTCCCGATCCTTTTCTTTCCCGCGCGTTTTACGCCTATCTCGCGCAGCGCGCCGAGAACGTGGACATACGGCGTAATGCACAGCTGCAGCTCGCCTACTCGCTTTATTCAGCCGGACTCGATGCGACGGCTTCGCGCGCTATGCAGAGGATCGGCTTCGCGGCTGAAGCGCTGGATGAGCAGACGCGCTATCTCCTCGGAACAATTTCGTCGAAGAACAACGATGCCGCGGCCACCCTGAAGCTCTGGCAGGGACTGCCAACGCCGCCGAACGTAAACGCGATTGAATGGGAGCTCACCTTGGCGCGCACGGCCCTGCAGGCCGGTGACTCCGCTGCGAGCGTCGATACCCTCCGACGGCTCCTTGCAGAGCGCACCACGGTGACACCGCAGCTTGCCCAGCGCGTTCTGGAGCTCGGGCAGGAGATGCTCGACATGCGCACGATCGACGCGGCGCAGGCGGTGTACGAGCTCCTCGTGCCCCTGGCGAATGATGCGCAGGCGAGAGAAGCGCTGTTCGGACTTGGCCGGTCGTACGAGCTTGGCGGTGACCCAGTCCCTGCCGCGGCGTATTACCTGCGATCAGCGCTCCTCGTGCAGGCAACGGCCCCCGACGCGCTCGCTTTCCAGGCGCGCCTGCTCGCCGCACTCAACCTGATGCGTGCCGGGTTGAGGAACGATGCGCGCGCGCAGTTCGAGTGGCTTTTGAAGAACTCGAAAGATCCGGCGCTGACCGAAGCGGCAAAGCGGGGGTTGGGTCGGTTGTGACAACGCTGGATGGGCGCGCGTAGCGGCGGTTTCACCCGCCCTGCATGTCTGGATCGGCGCCATGACCACCCCGCGTCCATTGACGCTTAGGTGGACGATCAGTAGTCTAGTCAGCGTATCGTTGCTCGACCGTCTCAACAAGGGGGAGATTCGTATGGCGACCACAGGCAAGAAAAAGCGGGACAAAGGAGGAGAAGAAGAGGTTTGTGTTTCGGTCCCGGCAGGTACACACGTCAAGACGGAGCCGCTGCAAAAGTTAGGTAAGAAGTTAAGCACCAAGGAGCTTGCGGCTCTAATCAAGAAGGCTTCGGAAGCCAAAGTCGGTTTCGTCATCCTTAACGCGCCTTTCAAGGTGCGCTCCGCCGAGCCCGTTTCGTAGATCACCGCGCGGTCGCTGTCGACCGGCGTGCTTGAGGGGGGCACGTGATGAACGTCGTGGCCAGAATGACCACCGGGGCTTTGCGCGAGCAGGGTGTCCCGACACTGCCGGTCTATCGCCGCGCGTTGGTTTCTGCCTGTAACGCGAACCCGCCGCCGTTCGGCAGGAAGTCCTACGGCGACCTGTACCGGAAAAGCGCCGTCGATCCTGATTGGGTCGCGCTGTCTCTCGCAACGGCCGCCTACAGCGAGGGCGACGGCGCGAAGCATCTCTGGGACATGGCGGCGTGCACCCCAGACGCCGACATTGCATCGCAGATGCAGCAGCACGCAATCGACGAGTCGCGTCATTCGAGGGGATACGTGACGCTCCTCGGCCTCGTGTTTCCCGAGGCGGCGGACGACGAGCTTCGAACACAACTGCAGCAGCTGTCGCCCGGTTACACCAAGGCCACCCCCCTGGTATCGACGAAGGGCTCACCTTACGCGTACGCTGCGACGGTCGACGAGCTCATACAGATGAATATCGCGGAGATTCGCACGCGCATCTATCATCTGCTGCAGCGGCCGGTTCTCCTTGCCTATTGCAAAGCGGACCGGCGTGCGCGCGTGCGGCGGATTCTTGATTCGTTGCTGACCGACGAAACGAGGCATATCGCCTACACCGCTCGGCTGATCGAGCGCGCGGCGCAGAAATCGGGTATCGGGCAGGTTGTGGAGTTGATGCACGAGCGGGTCAGGGACTTCAACGAAATCACCGAGGAAGAAGTCGCGCGCAGGACGATCAGCGCCGCCTAGGCTATGACGCTGAATGAGGTGCGGCGTTGGGCGGGCGAACGCCGTGTCCCCGCCTCCGAGTTTCGGCAGGTTTACGCTGGCGCGCTCCTGCATTCCATCTCGCGCCTCCTGCAGGCAATCCATCGCGAGAGTCGGGTCACCCGCCTTTCGCAGGATGAGCGGGGGCGATGGCACCTCGATATAGGCAAGCGAACCCGGCTTCGGGCACCCGTAAGCGGGCCGCTCCCCTTCCGCAGACTGGAAACGATTGCCAGCCCGTGGCTCATCGAGGCCGGAAAGCGTCGCCGGCTTCGCACGGCCAGCGCGTTCCTCGCTGCGCTGAAGCGATGCGTTGCGGGTTCGAATTACAGCGGCGTATTCGCTGCGCTGAGCTCCGACTTCGAAAACAGTGTAGCAAACGTGGTCCTGAACAGGCTGCTCGGCATTTCGCTTGGCGCCAAGGCACGCGCTATCGAACCCGCTTTTCAGGGGCACCAGTACTATCCGTTTCCCGCCTTGAGGATCGGTCCGAGCCTAGCGCAGGTTCTCGAGTGCTCCCACCTCTGTAAGGAACCCGTCGAACTGCCGATGCTACAGATTGAGGGCTGTCGCCTCGTCACTGGGGTCTTCAGGAGTCATGAGGAGTTCTTTCGCGCGTGGTCCGGTTTGCATGTCGAATTGGGGTCCGCAGCTCATATGCCGTTGCATCCGTGGCAGCTGCACCTGTCTCCGGTCGTACGGGAGATGCTCGCGCGGAAATTGGCCGTCGTCTCGCGGCGCAGGATCAAGGCAATCCCCCTGGCGTCACAAAGGACGTGCCGTGTCATGCGAACCGGCTTCGACTTGAAGCTTCCAGTCAACGCGACTCTGACCGGCGAGCACAGGCTTCTCTACCGCCTGAACTGCGAGAATGCGCCGATGGTTTCCGCGCTCGCCAAACAGCTACTCAGCGCGAGCGGCGGCCGCGTCATGGATTTCCAAGAGGACGTCGCGTCGATTTTTTACGCGCACCCTGCGCTGGCGCCCCATCTGAGCGCGATCGTTCGGGGGCCGGTGCGTGCATGTCCGGGGGAGTTGGTCATTCCGGCGATCAACCTATGGTCGGGACGGCACGAAGCGCAATCCCTGTTGCGAGGGGCGAACTCTGCGCGTATAGAAGAATTCTTCGATCGGTATTGTCGAGTCTTGATGACGGGTCCCGTGGAGTTCTGCTCGCAATGGGGCATGGCGTTCGAACCCCACCTTCAGAACGTGTACGTGGGTCTTCGTGACGGACTCCCGACTCGAATCGTTCTGCGAGACCTGGACAATTCTGTTCTGGATCCGCGACGTGTGCGGCCGGCATTGCGACAGTGCGGTCTGGAGTTGGCGAAGGACACGTGGAGGCATATGCCAGCGTTCGAGATCGGCGGGAGGCGGATGGTCCAGGCCATGCTGTTCGGGCACATGGGAGAGGTGATGTCGTGCCTCACGCAAAGTGGCGGAATCAAGTCGGAGAAGCTCGTCTCGATCGTCGAAGATACGTGGAGTGACCTGGCAGCTTGCGCGACATCGGCATCGGCTCGCAAATCAGTGAAGAAGCTCCGCAGCTGGTCGGAGGCGGTCAAAGCCACACTGCACACGCGGCTCCATCGGTCGACCACGATGGAATTCGTCAGAGAATAGGCGCTATGCAGTGTCTCCGCTGCCAGCACGAGAATCCCACGGGCGGAAAGTTCTGCGGCGAATGCGGTAACAGGCTCGAGGTCCGCTGCCCCGACTGCGGCACGGCCAATGCCCCCGCCAACAAGTTCTGCCACGCGTGCGGGGCCACGCTCCAGCAAGGATCGTCCGGCGCACGGTTCGTTGCCCCGGAGCACTACACGCCCAGGCATCTCAGCGAGAGAATCCTCACCACTAAGAGCGCCCTCGAAGGCGAGCGCAAACAGATCACGGTGCTGTTCGCCGACCTGAAAGGCTCGATGGAGTTACTCGCAGATCGCGACCCGGAGCAAGCGCGCAAGTTCCTCGACCCCGTGCTGGAGCGGATGATGGACTCCGTCCACCGCTACGAGGGCACCGTGAATCAGGTGATGGGTGACGGAATCATGGCGCTATTTGGAGCGCCCCTTGCGCACGAGGACCATGGCATTCGCGCGTGCTACGCAGCTCTGCGGATGCAGGACGCGGTGAAGCGCTATGCGGAAGAAGTTCAACGGACACATGGGGTGCCTATCCAGATCAGGGTGGGATTAAACTCCGGGGAAGTCGTGGTGCGCACGATCGGCAGCGATCTGCGTATGGACTACACCGCTGTTGGACAGAACACCCATCTTGCTGCCCGGATGGAGCAGGCCGCGATGCCTGGAACCATCCTAATCAGCAGCTCCACCCTTCGTCTGGCGGAGGGGTACGTGCAGGTCAAAGCGCTGGGTAAGCTGCCAGTAAAAGGGTTGAGCGAGGCTGTAGACGCCTACGAGCTCACCGGCGCGCAGGCGGCTCGCACGCGACTGCAGGCGGCGGCAAGCCGAGGCCTGACGCGATTCGTCGGACGCAACGCAGAGCTCGACCAGCTACGCAAGGTATGGCAACAGGCAGCGGCAGGCCAAGGTCAAGTTGTCGCCGTAGTCGGCGAGCCGGGCGTTGGAAAGTCGCGCCTGTTCTACGAATTTGCCCGGTCCCGCCCGCGCGAGCCCTGGCTCATCCTTGAAAGTGGATCGGTCTCTTACGGAAAGGCGACGGCCTACCTTCCCGTGATCGAACTGCTCAAAGGCTATTTCAAGATCAACGATCGCGACGATCATCGCGCCATCCGGGAGAAGGTCACCGGAAGGCTCCTCGCCCTGGACGAGTCGTTGAAATCCGCTCTATCGGCCGTGCTGGCATTGCTGGATACGCCGTTCGGCGATGCTGAATGGGAGACGCTCGACCCGGAACGACGCCGGCAACTAACCCTCGATGTCGTGAAGCGATTGCTCCTGCGGGAAAGTCAGGTTCAGCCGCTGCTTCTCGTGTTCGAGGATCTGCATGGCGTCGATTCCGAGACGCAAGCGCTTCTCAATGGGCTCGTCGAGAGTCTTCCGCTAGCCCGCATGTTGCTGCTCGTGAACTATCGCCCCGATTACCGGCATGACTGGGGATCGAAGTCGTACTACAGCCAACTGCGGATCGATCCGCTCGAGCGCGACAGTGCCGAAAAATTGCTGGACGCGCTTTTAGGGAGTGACGTGGCGCTTCAGCCGCTGAAGCGGTTGCTGGCGGAGCGGACCGGGGCGAATCCGTTCTTCCTCGAGGAAAGCGTTCGCGCTTTCCTCGAGACGGGGACGCTCGTCGGCGTGCCTGGCGACTATCACCCTACGGGCCCGCTCACCGCAATTCAGGTGCCCTCAACGGTGCAGCCTATCATCGCCGCTCGCATCGATCGCCTCTCGCCAGAGGTCAAGCAGCTGCTCCAGGCTGCAACCGTAATCGGCACGACGGTTCCTTTTGCACTACTGCACGCGATTGCGCAATTGCCTGACGAGGCGCTGCGTCACGGCCTCGCGCACCTTCAATCGGCCGAGTTTATTTACGAAACGGGCCTCTTTCCCGAACCCGAGTACACGTTCAAGCATGCGTTAACCCACGAAGTAGCGTACGAGAGCCTGCTGCAAGAACGCCGGCGAACGTTGCATGGGCGCATTATGGGAGCGATCGAAGATCTCTACGGCGACCGTCTGGCGGAGCATATCGAACGCCTTTCGCATCACGCTTTGCGAGGCGAGGTCTGGGACAAAGCCGTATCGTACTGTTATCAAGCCGGAGCGAAGGCTGCGGCGAAATCTGCCCATCGCGAAGCCGTGACGAGGTTTACCGATGCGCTGGCGGCGATCGAGCGTCTGCCGCAAAGCGGTGCCATCATGCAGCAGGCGTTCGATCTGCGGTTCAGCTTGCGAACTTCGCTCTCTCCGCTCGGCGAATTTCAGCGCAGTTTCGAACTGCTGCACGAAGCGGAAGCCATCGCCACGACGCTGAACGATCAGTCGCGGCTGGCCCGCGTACTCACGTTCAAGGCGCTCTACTACTGGTCGATCGGTCAGCAGGATCGTGCCATCGACGCCAGCGAACAGGCACTCGTTACGGCGGAGCCGGCTGGCGATACGCCGGCCTTGATACTTGCAAAGTTGTTCGCGGGCCGGGCATGGCATGCGCGCGGCGATTACGCGCACGCGATCGAGCTGCTGAACTGGGTCGTGGATGAAACGGAGGGTGATCGCACGAATTTCCTCGGAATGGCCAACCTGCCCTCCGTATCGGCTCGCACGTGGCTCTCGTGGTCACTTGCAGAGCGTGGCGATTTCGGAGCCGCCATCGCGCGCGGCGACGAAGGGGTCTACATCGCGGAAGCAGTCGACCACCTCGTCAGCCGAATCTACGCCTACATGGCTCTCGGAATAGTGCATCTTCGCAAAGGCGATCTCGCGGTGGCGATCTCGACACTGCAACGCGCCTTCCAGTTGTCCGCGACCGAAAATCTGCGCATGGCGCGGGCCACGGTCGCAGGCTACCTGGGTCGAGCCTACACGCTGAGTAATCGGCCAGACGATGCAATCGCAATTCTCGAGGAGGCAGTCGCTGCCGCCGCCGGCATGGAGTTAATGGTAGATCAAGCCTTGCGGCTCGCGCATCTAAGTGAGGCGTATCTGCAAGCGGGTCACGTGGAACAGGCGACCCGTATTGCGCATCTTGCGCAGCAGAGCGCTCTGGACTTCAACCAGCGTGGTGCCAGTGCATGGACTCAATGGTTGTTCGGGGAGATTCATTCGCAGTCCGAGAGGCAAGAGCAAGCCGAAGAGCACTACCGGAAGGCCGTGAGACTCGCATCAGAGCTCGGGATGGCGCCGCTGATAGCGCACTGCCACTTCGGCATCGGCAAAGGACTTGGCCGCACGAAAAAAGTCGAGGCGGCTCGGGACCATCTCGTCGAGGCGGCTCGTCTTTATGGAACGCTGGAGATGCCGTTTTGGAAGAACGAAGCGGAGGCGTTGTTGCAAGGGGAGAAAAATTTATAGCGGGCTAACCGCCTATATTTTTATGGCTCCAAAAGCCGTTCCAACGAGCTCCGACGGCGGCGAGGCGCTGCCCCGAATCACAGGTGCCCCCCGCTAAGGCTCATTGCTCATTGCCGCGCGTGCGCCACAAATCGCTCAGATACTCGTGCCGTTCGGTGTTGACCCAGCTCACACGGTATTCGACCGGCGTATCGTCATACGTATAGGCAACGCGTTTGATTGCGAGTGCCGGTGCGGCATCGGCAAGTTGTAGCAGGGCAGCGGTTCGAGACGGCGGATGTCCGGCCGAAAGGCGTTCGCTGATGCGCGTCACAGTGATGCCGTAGCGCGCCTGATAAAGGCCGTAGATCGTACCCTCACGTCCGCCGAACACGTCCTGATCGAGGTCGCGGAAGAGCGCTGCGGGCACGGCGATCTCGTCCACGATCACCGGCTTTCCCATGAGCTTGAGAACATTCTGCACGCGAAACACCGGAGCGCCGCGCGGGATCCCCAACCGCTCTTCCTCGGCAGCGCTTGCACGCGCGCGGCGAAATGAAAGAAGCTCGGTGACCGGCAGTTCGCGCCCGCCGTCCTTCGCGACGATGTGAAAGAAATAGAAGAGCGTGCGGTCTTCGGTATGCGTCGCGACGAACGTGCCGCGGCCCTGGTGTCTCAGCAGAATGCGTTCGGCTACCAGATCGTCGATCGCCCTGCGGATGGTGCCGATAGAGACACTGAAAAGCTCGGCAAGACGTGATTCGCTGGGGATGGCTTCGCCCGCCTTCCACTCGCCCACTGCGAGCCCGCGCGTGAGCCGTGCCTTCACTTCCTTATACAGCGGGCTCGACGAGACCCCGGGCACTCCCAGAGCTTCGAGCGGCCTGCGCTCGTCCGCGTTTTCCATTCTGCGGGGATTCTAGCCCTGCCGTTCGAATTCATACAAGTCATATAGTTGACTGTTTGACTTCCGAGGCGGCCGCCGATAGCATGCGGAACACAAATAAAAACATTCGCTGCTGACCGGACGCGCCTCGCGCCGGAGTCCACTCCCCAAGGAGACCCCACCATGATTCACATTCTGGTACACGACAAGAAAGACACCGTCGGCGTCGCCGTCATCGAAGGCATCAAGGCCGGGCAGGATCTCACCGGCTGGGTGATGGAGGAC
>JBKJPI010000404.1:0-5525 GCA_046595235.1 Burkholderiales bacterium
TTGATCCTGTCGCTCGACTGCACTGTGGCAAGGGCATTGCCGGCGTAGGTTGGCCGCACGAAAGTATCCGCGCTTTCAACGGCGCTGATTTCCGAGATTTGCTGCACGTCGAGAGACGCCGCGATGCGCGGGGCGATGTTCTTGCCGTAGCTCGTTGCCGGCGCGACGATGTGCGTGTACTGATCGGCGATTCCAAGCACGAGCGCCGCAACGTTCTCGGCGGCCGACCCATCGTAGTGCGCCGCTTCTGCGATCAGCACCTTTTTTACGCCTGCAACCTTTGCCACCGCCTGGGCTGCGTCCGCGCATTGCCTGCCTGCAACGAGGACGGTCACGTCGCCGAGCTTCGCGGCGGCGGTCAGCATGTTCGTATTACCGGGCTTGAGCGCCTTGCCGTCGTGTTCGGCAATAACCAGGACTGCCATTTAAATGACCCTCGCTTCGTTCCTGAGTTTCGCGACCAGCTCTTTCACGTCGGCAACCTTGACGCCGGCGCTGCGCTTCGCCGGCTCTGCAACCTTCAGCGTTTTGAGCCGCGGCGCTACGTCGACGCCGAGCGCGTCCGGCTTCAGCACTTCGAGCGTTTTCTTTTTTGCCTTCATGATGTTGGGAAGCGTCACGTAGCGCGGCTCGTTCAGCCTGAGATCGGTTGTCACCACAGCCGGCAGCTTGATCGTGAGCTTTTCGAGCCCGCCGTCGATCTCGCGCGTGACGTCGGCGGTGTCGCCGTTCACCGTAATGCTCGAAATGAACGTCGCCTGCGGCCAGTTGAGGAGCGCCGAGATCATCTGGCCCGTCTGGTTGGAATCGTCGTCGATCGCCTGCTTGCCGGTTATGACGAGCTTGGGCTGCTCCCTGTCGATGATCGCTTTTACGAGCTTCGCAACAGCGAGCGGCTCAACGTCAGGCAGCGTCTCGACGAGAATGCCGCGATCCGCGCCCATCGCCATCGCGGTGCGCAGGGTTTCCTGCGACTGCAATGCGCCGACCGACACGACCAAGATCTCCGTAACGACGCCCGCCTCCTTCATGCGCACTGCCTGTTCGACTGCGATCTCGCAGAACGGGTTCATCGTCATCTTGATGTTCGCCGTTTCGACGCCGGTGCCGTCCGACTTCACGCGGACTTTCACGTACGGGTCGATCACGCGCTTCACCGTGACCAAAACTTTCATGGGATTCCTCTGGAGAGCTCAAAAAACCGCGGAAGGCCGCTAGTTTAGCCGAAGGTGCGCTCTTGAGAAAACGGGCATCACAGTGGTTTCGAAAGGCGCCTGGAAATCTCGCCTACGATGCCACGGCGGAAAGTGAGAACGCAGAGAACGAAGATCGCGCCCTGCGCGATCGTCACCCACGCGCCGAGCGTCGACAGGTAGTTTTCCATGGCAAGCACCGCGAGAGCGCCGACGACCGGGCCGAAGACAGTACCGAGACCTCCCACGAGCGTCATCAGCACGACTTCACCCGACATCGTCCAGTGCACCGCATTCAGCGCCGCGAGCTGAAAGACAATTGCGTTCATTGCGCCCGCTACACCCGCCAGCGTCGCAGATACGACGAACGCCACGAGCTTGTAGCGGTCTGTGTCATAACCCAGCGATATCGCCCGGGGTTCGTTCTCGCGGATCGCTTTCAGCACCTGGCCGAATGGCGAGTGGACGATGCGATAGATCAGCATGAAACCCGCGATGAAAATCGCGAATACGGTGATATACAGCGCCCGAACATCTGCCAGGCTGACGAGCCCGAAGAGCGCGCCTCGCGGCACCGCCTGAACACCGTCTTCGCCGCCGGTGAACGGCGCCTGCACGCAGAAAAAATAGACCATCTGCGCAAGTGCGAGCGTGATCATCGCGAAATAAATACCTTGCCGCCGGATCGCGATGAGTCCCGACGCCAGACCCAGCACGGACGCGGCGCCGGCGCCGCACAGTATCGCGAGCTCGGGCGTGAGGCCCCATACCTTCGCTGCATGGGCTGCGGTGTAACCAGCGATCCCGAGAAACATCGCGTGCCCGAACGAGAGCAGACCGACAAAGCCGAGCAGCAGGTTGAAGGCGCACGCGAAAAGGGCGAAGCACATCACCTTCATGAGAAACACGGGGTAAACCACGAGCGGCGCGAGCGCGAAAAAAGCCACCATGACCACAAAGGCGATCTTCTGAGGCCTGGTATCGGCTTGGCGCAACTCGGCGGAAGCCGCCGGCTGAAGATTCTCGGCCATCAGCGCTGCGTGCCGAAGAGACCTGCCGGCTTGATCATCAGCACGATCGCCATCACGATGAAAATGACGGTGTTCGAAGCTTCCGGATAAAACACTTTGGTGAGTCCCTCGACCAGGCCCAAGCCGAAGCCGGTCAGTATCGATCCCATGATCGAGCCCATCCCGCCGATGACGACGACCGCGAACACGACGATGATGAGATCGGCGCCCATCAGCGGACTTACGCTATAGATCGGCGCCGCCATCACCCCTGCAAGGCCCGCCAGGCCGACGCCGAAGCCGTACGTCAGCGTGATCATGCGGGGCACATTAACCCCGAAGGCCTGAACGAGCTCCGGGTTCTCAGTCGCCGCGCGCAAATACGATCCGAGCTTCGTCTTTTCGATCATGAACCACGTGCCCAGGCACACCGAAGCGGACGCGACGATCACCCACGCACGGTAATTGGGCAGAAACATGAAGCCGAGGTTCTGTCCGCCCTCGAGCGCCTTCGGCATCGAATAAGGCAGACCGCTGGAGCCGAACTCCTGCCTGAACAAGCCCTGGATGATGAGCGCGAGCCCGAATGTCAGCAGGAACCCATAGAGGTGGTCCAGCTTGTACAGGCGTGAAAGCATCAGGCGCTCGATGAGCATGCCGCTTGCGCCGACGATCACCGGCACGATCAGGAGCGCCCACCAGTACGAAAGCCCGAGCTTGTTCGAGAGAAACCACGCGCAGAAAGCGCCCATCATGTACTGCGCGCCATGCGCGAAGTTGATGATGTTGAGCAGGCCGAAAATCACCGCGAGCCCCAGCGACAACAGCGCGTAGAAAGAGCCGTTGATGAGCCCGATCAGGAGCTGCCCGAAAAGGGCCTGGGTTGAGATGCCGAAGAGTTCAGTCATGAGTGAACGGTCATCGCGAGTTGCCTGAAGCGTGGCGTGGCGACCTCGTGGCACACGAACGAGCTTCTAAAGCGCCCGTCGAGCGCCGCGAGGTTGCTGCGTCATATCTTCCTCGCGATGACATTGTCAGTTCAGGCCCGCCTAGCCCTTGACCAGCGGACAGCCGCCTTCTTTCTCCGGCCTGAACGCTTCGTTCGCGGGAATCGTGTGGCGAAGTTTGTAGTAATCCCACGCGCCCTTGGACTCGTTCGGCTTCTTCACTTCGAAGAGGTACATGGGATGTATCTTGCGGCCGTCCTGGCGCACGTTCCCTGGGCCGAATACGGCGTCGTCGGTCGGCAGCTCTTTCATCTTCGCCACGACTTTCGCGCCGTCGGCATCGGACTTCAGCGCTTCGACCGCCTTGAGGTAGTGCAGCACGGAGGAGTAGACGCCTGCCTGCCCCATCGTCGGCATCGCACCTTTGTGAAGCTTCGCGAAGCGGCGTGAAAAGCCGCGCGTCTGGTCGTTCAGGTCCCAGTAAAACGACTCGGTGAGAAGAAGGCCCTGCGCTTTATCGAGCCCCAGCGCGTGCACGTCGGTGAGAAAAACCAGCAGCCCGGCGAACTGCTGCCCGCCTTTCGCGATACCGAATTCCGAACCCTGCTTGATCGCGCTGATCGTATCGGCCCCTGCATTTGCAAGCCCGATGATCTTTGCCTTGGAGCTCTGCGCCTGCAGGAGGAACGACGAGAAATCGGCTGAGGGGAACGGATGCCGCACCTTGCCCAGCACCTTGCCGCCGTTCTTGTTGATCACCGCTTCGGTGTCCCGCTCGAGCGCGTGGCCGAACGCGTAATCCGCAGTCAGGAAAAACCATGAGTTGCCGCCGGTCTTCACCACCGCAGTCCCGGTACCGTTCGCCAGCGACCACGTGTCGTACGTCCAGTGAATCGTATTGGGCGTGCAGGCTTTTCCGTAAAGATCCGAGGTCGCGCCGGTGGATACGAGCAGAACTTTGTTCTTTTCCTTCGCGATCTGATTGACCGCAAGCGCCACCGATGAAGTCGGCACATCGACTATGACATCGACGCGATCCTGGTCGAACCACTGCCGCGCGATGCCTGAGCCGACTTCAGGCTTGTTCTGGTGGTCCGCGACGACGATTTCGACTTTCATCCCGCGTTTCGCCGCGCCGAAATCTTCGACGGCCATGCGAGCGGCGACTGCGGAACCGGGCCCGGCGAGATCAGCATACGTGCCTGACTGGTCGTTGAGCACCCCGATCCTGATGACGCCGTCCGAATACTGCGCGTTGGCGTTTGCGGCAAAGCCCAATGCGAGCGCGACCGCGGCGAACATGCTGGTTCTCTTATTCATGACTCCTCCTTTTGTGAACTCCACCTGCGTTAAACCCCGAGATACGCGTGAATCCGCTCCATACTGGCCTCGAGCGCTGCGTTTTCGATCATGTCGACGACGCGACCATTTTCCATCACGTAGTGGCGATCGGCGACTGTTTGTGCGAAACGAAAATTCTGCTCGACCAGGAGCACGGTGAGACCTTCCTCCTTCAACTTGCGAATCGTCGCACCGATCTCGCGCACGATAACCGGCGCCAGGCCTTCGGTCGGCTCGTCGAGAAGGAGCAAAGGCGCGCCTGTGCGAAGGATGCGGCCGATTGCCAGCATCTGCTGCTCGCCACCGGAAAGTTTGGTGCCCTGGCTTGCAGACCTTTCGCGCAGGTTCGGGAACAGCTCATAGATACGCGGGAGGTCGAATCCGCCCGCACGCACCTGCGGCGGCAGCATGAGGTTTTCCAGCACAGTGAGGCTCGAGAAAATTCCGCGCTCCTCCGGGCAGAACGCGATGCCGAGCCGGGCGATGGCGTGAGAGGCGAGCCCGACGGTCTCCACACCTTCATAGGCAATCGAGCCTTCGCGCTGCGCGACCATCCCCATGATCGATTTCAGCGTTGTGGTCTTTCCTGCGCCATTGCGTCCAAGGAGCGTCACCACCTCACCTCGGCGAACCTCAAAGTCCACCCCCTGCAGGACGTGCGATTCGCCATACCAGGCGTGCAGCGCCTTGATCGCGAGAATGACCGTGCCGGCCTCAGGCATCGCCCTTGCCCATATACGCTTCGATCACGGCGGGGTTGGCTGATACCGCGGCGTAATCACCTTCGGCAAGGATTTCGCCGCGCTGCAGAACCGTGATCCGGTGACAGAGATCGGCAACCACTGACAGGTTGTGCTCGACCATGAGTATCGTCCGATTCTCTGCAACCTTCCGGATCAGCGCAGAGATGCGCCCCACGTCTTCGTGGGCCATGCCCGCAGTGGGCTCGTCGAGCAGCATGACCTCGGGCTCGAGCGCGAGCGTGGTCGCAATCTCGAGGGCGCGCTTGCGTCCGTAAGACAGCTCCACCGCAA
>JBKJPI010000439.1:0-4185 GCA_046595235.1 Burkholderiales bacterium
GCTGGGTGCTGGGGCCCATCGGGCATCGCGAATATCCGCGCGATGATCGGTCATGGGTGAACGCGCATCCGGTCTTTCGTCTGCACTTCGGCCTCTTTGCCAACTACAAACCTTTTCGTTCGTACGACAATCTGCCGTCGATGCACAAGAACATCGATATTCTCTTTCTACGCGAGACGACTGAAGGTTTCAAAGTCGATGGCAATCTCTTTCGCGGGTATGGCGAGTTCATGCCGACAGAGGAAATGGCGATCGGCATCTGCGTCACGACCCGCTTGAAAAGCCGCCTCATTGCCGAGGCCGCGTTCGAAGCCGCGATGCAGCGCCCGCGGCGCAAGGTGTCCGCCGTCCACAAAAACACGGTCTACCGTTACGGCGACGGTCTTTTTGCCGATGAATGCCGCAAGGTTGCCGCGCGCTTTCCGGACGTGGAGTTCGAGGAAGTCATCGTCGACACGTTCGCCATGCGCCTTGTCATGAAGCCGCAGCAGTACGACGTGATCGTCACCACGAATCTTTACGGCGACATCCTCACCGATGAAGCGGCTGGACTGATCGGGGGCCTCGGCATGGCACCCGGTGTGAACGCGAGCCTGACGCACGCGATGGCGCAGGCTACCCACGGCTCTGCACCTGACATCGCCGGCAAAAACATCGCGAATCCGTACGCGATGGTCATGTCCGGCAAGATGCTTTTCGAGTGGCTTGCGATGAAGCGAAGCGAGCCGAAAGCAGCCGAAGCCGCGAAGCTCATCGGACGCGCGGTCGAGCATGTCATCGCAGAAGCAAAGCACCTCACGCGTGACCTTGGCGGTACAGCGGGCACGCGTGAAATGGGCGACGCAATCGCGACGCGGATCGCGGCGGCGTAGACAAAAGGCGCATCGTTGACACAGATCCAGCCGCACCCGACACTCTGCGGCCCGGGTTTGTTAATCAATGGAGGCTGCCATGGCCAAGCTTCGCCACGTTGCAATGGTCGTCGAGGAAATGGAGAAGACTGCGCAGTTCTATGAGCAGTCGTTCGGCATGAAGCGCGTGCGTGAGACGGCCACGGCGATCGGGCTTTCGGACGGCGTAGTGAGCCTCGTCATCATTCATCCTTCGAACGTCAACATGAAAGGTGAAGCGCGCCGAGGTTTGCATCACCTCGGCTTCCTCATCGACGACATGGAGGACGTCTCCACCACTGTCGAAGCAAATGGCGCGAAATACCACGGCGAGATCCTCGGCACCGGCCGCGGGCCGACGACGGAGCGCAAGTACCTCGACCCCAACGGGCACATGTTCGACATCACGACCGCCGAACACGCGCGCGAGACCTGGCACATCGCGGTCTGATCCCGCACGACTCGTTATTGGCGTTTTAAGGGAGCAACAATGGTTCTGAAGTCAGCACACGTTGCGGCGGCGTTTGCGGTTTCGCTTGCGATCAGCGCCTCAGCAGCTCATGCGCAGACTTATCCCACCAAGCCGGTACGCGTAATCATTCCCTGGCCTGCCGGCGGGCTCACCGACGTGGCCGGGCGTCTCGTTTTCGCAAAGATGTCCGAATCGATGGGCCAGCAGTTCATCATCGACAACCGGCCGGGTGCGACGGGAACGATTGGCGCGGATGCAGTCGCGAAAGCAGCGCCTGATGGATACACGCTGATGGTGCACTCGGCGAGCCACATCGGGAATCCATTCGTGTATCCGAAGCTTCCCTACGACACCTTCCGGGATTTCACAGGTGTCGGCCTGCTGGTTGCGCAGACGGGACTGCTCGTCGCCCATCCGTCGCTGCCGGTTAAGACGGTAAAAGAGCTCGTCGCACTCGCTCGTGCACGGCCTGACCAGCTGTTATACGCATCGTCGGGCGGCGGCAGCTTTTCGCACATGGCGATCGCGCTGATGAGCGCGATGACGAATACGAAGATGGTGCACGTGCCGTACAAAGGCGGCGGCCCCGCAACCACCGCTGTCGTGGCCGGCGAATCACAGCTTCTGGCAGGCTCCCCCGCCGCCGTGCTGACGCAGGTGAACGCAAATCGACTGCGCCTTCTCGCAGTGACCTCTGATACGCGCCTGAAGCAGTTTCCAAATACGCCGACGATCGCGGAGGCCGGCGTTCCCGGCTATGAATTCCGGGGCTGGGTCGCGGTGTTTGCGCCTGCGGGAACGCCGAAGCCCATCGTCGATCGGCTCAATTCCGAAATCAAGAAAGTGCTCGAGCGGCCTGACAACAAGCTGGACGCACTCGAGCCGTGGTACATGACGCCCGAAGAGGCGCAGGCGCGCTTCAGGTCCGATTACGAAAAGCATGGAAAGCTCTTCAAGATCATCGGCACGAAGTTCGAGTAGGTCCCTGTGAAACTCTGGTATCAGAGTCTGGCACGCGAAGCCCAGACGATCGCCTATGGAGATGATCTCAGGAAAGTCATCGCCACCGCAGCCGAGCCCGGCACGACGGTGCACATCCAGGGGCTTTCGGAAGCTGCAGGCATCGGTGCCCATTACCGCTTCCTCGAGTATCACGATACGAAGGAAGTGATTTACAACGCGATGAAAGCGGAGAAGGACGGGTTCGACGCCTTCCTCATTGGGAACATTACCGATGCCGGCATCCGTGAAGCACGAGAGCTCATCAATATCCCGGTGCTCGGCCTCTCCGAAACGAGCATGCACATCGCGTCGATGATGGGCGCGAACTTCGGCCTGGTTGCCATTGCAGAGCGCTGGATTCCGCGGCTCATGGAAAACGTCGAGCGTTACGGTCTTCGCGAAAAGCTCGCCGGCATCGAGCTCATGGAGACGTCACCCATCGAGCTCAGAAAAGCCTTCAGGGACGATGCACGGCGAGAAGATGTGATGCGACGCTTCACGACCGCCGCCAGGAAACTCCTTGCCCGGGGCGCTGAAGTCATCATCCCTGCCGGCGGCGAAGTCGGCGTCTTCGTGATCGAAGCCGGTCTCTTCGAGCTCGAGCGTGCGCCGGTCGTAAACGGTATTTTCGAGCTGGTGAAAATGGGCGAAATGGCGGTGCGATTGCGCGCCCTCACCGGCCGCTTCACGAGCAAGCGCTTCAATTACGCGCCGCCGAGCGGTGAGTTTCTCGAAAGGATTCGCGATTACTACGGGCCCGACGTTTACCCGGAACGCGGCGCCTGACCGTGCCCTCTGGCGGGCGGTTCTCACCGCCCTGAGCTCATAAAAAACAGCACTCGAGGAGAGACGAATGGTGAGACCCGCCATCAACGCCTTTGCCGGCGTGGCGCTCGGCTTGATCACGAACGTCGCAGCCGCGCAAACGTATCCGGACAGGCCTGTCCGCGTGCTGATCCCGGTACCCGCCGGCGGCACGCCGGACGTGCTCGCGCGTTCGGTGACACCCGGGATGGCCGAGCTGCTCGGGCAGCCTTTCGTGATCGACAATCGCGGCGGGGCCGGAGGTCGCATTGCAGCCGAGCTTGCTGCGCGCGCCGCCCCTGACGGCTACACGCTGTTTCTCACGAGCCCCGGTGCGCTGACGATCGTGCCGCATCTGTCGAAAGACGTGCCGTACGATACCAACCGCGATTTCGCACCGATCGGCCTCGTCTCGACGGGTCCCTTTCTCCTGCTCACGCATCCTTCGGTCTCCGCTAAGACTGTGAAGGATCTCATCGCGCTGGCGAAGGCCGAGCCCGGCAAGCTTCTCTATTCATCGGCGGGCAACGGGACTGCGAACCACCTCGCGTTCGAGCAATTCAGAAGCATGGCCGGCGTGAACATGACTCACGTGCCTTACAAGGGCGCACCGCAGGCTGTGACCGATTTGCTCGGCGGTCGAGTGAGCGTTACGCTGAATTCGATAGCCCCCGTTCTCGCGCATATCAAGGCGGGGCGGCTCAATGCGCTCGGCGTCGCCGGCGCGAAGCGCTCGCCGCTGCTGCCGGGCGTTCCGACGATCGCTGAAGCCGGTGTGCCCGGTTACGAAAGCGGAAGCTGGCTGGGACTTCTCGCGCCGGCGAAGACGCCGCGCACGATCGTGACACGGCTGAATGCCGTCATGGTGAAGGTCGTGAGCAGCCCTGATACCCGCGCGCGCATCGAAGCGCAGGGCGCCGAGCCCGCGGGGACGAGCCCCGAACAGTTCGCCGCAATGCTTCGGCGCGAATTCGACAGTAACGGAAAAATAGTGAAGCTCGCCGGCGTAAAAGTCGA
>JBKJPI010000262.1:0-4386 GCA_046595235.1 Burkholderiales bacterium
TTGCGACTACCGCCCTTTCGCGGCCGGGCCGCACGGTTCTCTTCGACGACCAGCTCGCTGCTCTTACCTGCAAGCTTCGGCGTAATGTTGTCGTTGATCCACTTCGAATCCCACCACTCGACCGGCAGGACGGAGACGCCGTGCAGGTAGACGCCGTAGTGCAAATGATCGCCGGCAGCGAGGCCTGTCTCGCCCGTCTTGCCGATGATCCCCCGCTCCTTCACCGCATCGCCGACCTTGACGTCCATGGAGCTCAGGTGGGAATAGAGCGTGAAGAGACCGAGGCCGTGATCGAGGATGACCGTATTGCCGTAGATGCCGAGATCGCCGACGAAAACTGCGGCGCCGCTGTTGGCGGCCTCGACAGGATAGTGCTTCGTGACGGACAGGTCGTAGCCGAGGTGATACGCGGTGTCGATCGCTTCTTTGTTATAAATGTAGGTCCGGTGATCGGCGAAGTTGGCTTCCACCTTGGAGTTGCTGAGCTGGACGAACGCGCCTTTCCACAGCATCGACGGCGACGCTTTGCTGGTGATCTCGGTGATCAGCTTTTCGTTCTCGGCCCTCAGCTTCTTGTTGACCGCGACAAAGACGTCCTTCGGAGCGCCCTGACGCGCGGCGACGTCCTGCACCAGCGGTGCGATCTTGTTCTGAAGAAAGCTTTCTGAAATGGGGATCGTGCTCTTTTTGTAGCTCACGTTCTTGAGCTCGTAGACGAGCGGCATTTGCTTCGAATTGCCCGCCTTGTCGCTTGCAACAAGCACCGCCTTCACATTCGCCGGCACATTGTAGGGATGGGCGAAGAGCGCGATGAAGTAGTCCGGCTGGTCCTTGATCTGGCCTTTGAAACCCGGAAAGAAATAACCGGCGATTTTGACGCCGCTCGTCGTCGCGTCAGCTGAAGCCTTGTAAACGATCGCCCCAACGCCGCCGAAGTTGACGTAGCGGTCATCCGCAATCAGCTCGAGGCTGGGCGGCGTCACGTCGATGGTGAGCTTTCTCTCGATGACGGTCTCGTTACCGCGGAAAAAACTCCACAGCGATGCGTCCCGCGCGCTAATGCGCAATACCGCCGGACCTTCCTTGAGGCCCGGCAGCTTGGATGCGAGAACAGTGAATTTCTTCTCACTCACCGTCGGGACGTACTGCTCGGAGACCAGCGCGTGTTCCGTTCCTCCTGCTGAGAGCGTCGCAGAGACCGATTTCAATCCGGCGCCTTCGTCAGCGACACGCACCTCCAGCGCTGCAAGGCCGAGCACATCCGTGTCCGGCAGCGTGATTTGCGGCGAGCTTCGTTCGAAGCGCGGCCCCAGGTAATACCCGCCGGCGACGAGGCCAGCCACAACGATCACCAAAAGGATACCGACAATCGGGAGCTTTCTTCGGGGTCTGTCGAATTCGTATGCGCTCATGTCACCAGGTCAATAGAGAATTACGGAAGGAAGCCGAAGCCGAGGTTATCGCATCGCCGCGTTAACAGGGTCGGAGTCACGTTTGTTTCAATGGTTATCGCTGCGACGCTGCACGCCCTGTAAATACATTCGCCGGGATGATGCGCTGCCGAACGGTGAAGATCGCTGGATCGTCCGGTTCCACCGTGATCTGCACCCAATGGTGATTCGGCTGCCCGAACGTCTCTACGCGTGTGAAGTTCTCAAGCGACGGAGTGCGATTCTGACGCGTGCCTGCGCCAAGCGGCTTGTCCATGCGGAAGTAATGCGTGTCACCGTGGACGAACATGACGGGCTTCCGGAAGGCCGTCGACACGTCCTCGACCGCAGCACGTATTTCGCTGAAGCCACTTGGGCTTGCCTCTTTGCCTCCCGCCATTGGCGTGTTCTCAAAAAAGATATTCGCTTGTGTAAGGATCATTACCGCTCGTGCATTCGTCTCGCTTGCATGGCGGAACCCTTCGCGCAGCCATTTGATGTTGGCATTCGTTCGGCGCGCATATTCCAGGTCGCCGGAAGGCGTACGGCCGCGATTGTTGTTGCTGCCGACGATGTGCAGCGTGAGAAAAACCACCCCGCCGCGCGACCACCGAACATTTTCGCGATATTCGGCAGTGTCAGGTTCGTTGCTGTCGCTCTGGCGCTGAAGCGCAAACGTGCGCTGGCCCAGCGTTGTCCCACCCGCGAAGAACATCTCTCGAAGATTCGTTAGTCGCTCCTCAGGCGTGAAGGTCGTCACCTTCGTTTGCGCTTCGTGGCAGTCGGTCCAATCGTTGTCGCCCGGCGTGAGGATCGACGGATGCGCCGAGGTCTGGAGCTGAGCCAAACGCCTCGCCCGTGTTTCATCGGCACACGCCCTTGGGGGTGAGGCCAGATCGCCCAGATGTACAAGGAAGGCAAGCGGGGTCTTCTTGATGTCGTCCAGAACGCGCTCCAACTGTGGCTCGAAAGGCGGTTCGTAACCAAGGTCACCGATCACTGCGAAGGAGAAACGTTCGGAGTCGACTACGGATGTTTCAGAAGTTGTAGCGCAGCCCGGCAATGCGATCAAGACAACGCAGGCAGCTGCAATGCAATACTTGAAGCGAGCGAGCATCACGTTTCCCCTTCAGGGTGGGTCGGCCGTTGCACACGCCTTGGTAATCTCGTAAACATATGGCCTGCGCCCCGGTTGCGATAAGTTTGGTGTCACCTTTGCCGCGCGTTACCTTACCTTAGCTACATGACCGAAGTAAGCCCGATGACACTCGAGGATGTAAGGCGTCGCCTCCGTACGGCCGGCGCGGGGCCGAGTCACGAAGCTCATCTGCTGCGGCTTTGGTCCCAGGCGCGGCCCTACACCAGCACCCGTGGCAAACGACGCGTCGAAGATTTTCTTCCGCGGTCCTTGCGCCAGGCGCTGCCCGATATCCAGATTGAGCTCGGCGGGCTCGCGCGGCTCGTCGCTGTGCATCAGAGCGGCGACGGCGCAGAGCGTTTGCTGGTAAGGCACGCCGACGGCCAGACGGTGGAGAGCGTGCTGCTGCCCCGGGGCGGCCTGTGCATCTCGTCGCAAGTCGGGTGCGCCGTGGGCTGCGTGTTTTGCATGACCGGCCGCGACGGCCTGGTGCGCAACCTCGGGAGTGCAGAGATGGTGGCTCAGGTTGCCTTGGCTCGCGCGCGAAGGCCGGTGAGCAAGGTAGTGTTCATGGGCATGGGCGAGCCGGCGCACAACCTGGACAACGTCCTCGACGCGATCGAGCTACTCGGGACCGCTGGCAATATCGGCCACAAGAACCTGGTGCTGTCCACGGTCGGCGATGCGCGCGTGTTCGAGGGCATGCCGCAGCGCTCCGTCAAACCGGCGCTCGCGCTATTCCTGCATACGACCAAGTCCGCACTCCGGCGGCAGCTCCTGCCGCGTGCGCCACGCATGAGCCCCGAGGAACTTGTCGCGCACGGCGAAGTTTATGCGCGCGCGTCTGGATATCCGATTCAGTATCAGTGGACACTGCTTGAAGGCATCAACGACGGCGACGATGAAATCGACGGCATCGTGCGTCTGCTCTCAGGCAAGTACGGCGTGCTCAACATGATCCCGTTCAACACGGTGGACGGCCTGCACTTCCGCCGACCCTCTTCGGAACGCGCCGCTCACATCGCCGCGACACTGAAGCGCCGCGGTATCCTCACCAAACTGCGCCAGTCCGCAGGCCAGGATGTGGAAGCCGGATGCGGGCAACTGCGCGCAAGATCGGTGCGCTAAATACGACCTTCGTTCATATAACGCTTAGCGGGCGGGACCGCGCCACTCGCCGTTCACAAACAAGCCTTCGCGGCGTTCTCCATTCGGCAGCGTCATGACGCCATGGCCGTTCATTGTGTCATCGCGCCATTCGCCGTCGTAACGTGTTCCGTCCTGAAAGACCATGACGCCGCGGCCGGAGCGCGTGTTCTCGACGATGTCCCCTTCATACCGGTCGCCGGACAGCCATCGCATGATGCCGCGTCCGTGCGGGATGTCGTGCCGCCACTCGCCTTCATAGCGGGTGCCGTCATAGAAGATGGCTGTGCCGCGCCCCTCGCGGTAACCGCTCACGAACTCGCCCTCGTAGCGCGTGCCGTTGGGATAGACCATGACTCCAGAACCGTAAGGCTCTCCTTCTTCGAGATCCCCCTGGTAGATACGGCCGTCCGGCAGATCAACCTGCGCTCGTGCGTGCAGTATCACGCTCGTGCTTACGCAAAGCAGCGCGACCAGAGCCCGACGTGACCACGAAAGTAGGGCTTTCAAGCGAGGATCGGTGCCTCCCCGACCGCCTGAACGCGCTGCATCGTCCTGCGATACTGCGGGGAACAGCCGGTCGCGCAATGCAGCGTCGCACGGTTGTCCCCGCAGTATCGCAGGACGATGCAGCGCGTTCAGGCGGTCGGGGAGGCACCGATCCTCGCTTGA
>JBKJPI010000363.1:0-4222 GCA_046595235.1 Burkholderiales bacterium
GCCGGAAAAGAGAAGTGCGCGGGTGCGTTCGATCTGGAACGTCATGAATTCGCGCCATTTTGCATCGCTAAGACCCCGGGCGATGTCGTCTTCGGTGACCCCGAAGCGCGCCCGCTCATCCTGCGGCAGATAGATGCGGTCCTTGCGATAGTCGATGGCCACGTCCTGCAGGAAGTTGATGAGCTGGAGGCTCGTGCAGATCGCGTCCGACCATTCGAGATGGGTTTTGTCATTCGCGTGATAGAGCACCAGCAACAGCCGCCCGACGGGGTTGGCAGAGCGGCTGCAGTAATCGAGCACCTCTGAATAATCCGCATAGCGCGCCTTGACGACATCCTGTGAAAAGGCGGACAGGAGGTCATAGAAGGGCTGAAAAGGCAGCCGGTGAGCCTTGATCGCGCGCCCCAGATCCGAAAACCACGGTATTTCGGGCGCTGCTCCGCGTTCGAGCTTCGATAATTCCCGTCGAAAATGGTCGAGTTGCTGAAGCCGAACGGCCGAGGGCGCGTCGCCTTCATCGGCGAAGTCGTCCGCTTCGCGCGCGAAGCGATAGATGAGGCCGACAGGATGTCGAAGGTGGCGGGGCAGCAGCACCGACGCAACCGGAAAATTCTCGTAATGATCGACCGCCATTAGGGGTCGGCGGAATAGCCCTGAGATCAGCGGCTTGCACAGCCTTGTTAATGCAGCTTGCAAGCTTGGAGCGCTGTGATTAAAGTCGCGATTATATTACAATCAATAGCTTGGCATCGGAGTAGGTGTCGTAAGCCTCACCGGCGAAAGTGGCGAAATTGGTAGACGCACCAGATTTAGGTTCTGGCGCCGAAAGGCGTGTGGGTTCGAGTCCCTCCTTTCGCACCAGAAGGGTACTTAACGAAAGCGTAAGTCAGCACAAGGGTTTTGATGCAAGCAAATCTGGAACAACTAGGCACCCTGGAGCGGAAGCTCAGCATTGCATTACCGATGGCCGATATCGATCAGGAGATCGACGATCGCCTCAAACGCCTGACCCGCACCGTCAAGATGCACGGCTTTCGACCGGGTAAGGTCCCCCTTAAGGTGGTTGCGCAGCAGTATGGGCCGCAGGTCCGGCAGGAAGTGTTCGGCGACGTGTTGCAGAAAAGCTTCGGCGAAGCGGTCAAGCAACAGAACCTGAAAGTCGCGGGGTACCCCCGTTTTGACGCGAAGCCGCCGGCGCAAGGCGCCGACGAGTTCGCATACAGCGCCACGTTCGAGGTCTATCCCGAGGTGAAGCTGGGCGACATGGGGCAGATGACGGTCACCCGGGCGCACCTCGAAGTCGGCGAGGCCGAGGTCGATCGTACGCTCGAGATCATGCGCAAGCAGCGCGTCACCTATGAGCCGGCAGATCGCGCTGCCGCGAACGGCGACCGCGTCACGATGTCATACAACGGCAAGATCGACGGCGCCGAGTTTTCAGGCGGCAAGGCCGATAACCAGCAAGCGGTGGTGGGTGAAGGACGCCTCCTGCCTGATTTCGAGAGCCAGTTAACCGGGATGAAAGCAGGGGACGCGAAGACTTTCGACGTGCGCTTTCCCGATGACTACCATGGCAAAGACGTCGCGGGTAAGACGGCAACATTCGAGCTCACGCTCTCCGAGGTTGCAGCTCCGAAGTTGCCGGAAATCGACGCTGAATTCGCGAAGACGCTTGGCGTGGCCGACGGCGATCTTACGAAGATGCGCGCCGAAGTTCGCGGCAATCTGGAGCGCGAAGTAAAAAGCCGACTCCGGAACAAGGTTAAAGACCAGGTCATGCAGGCATTTCTCGACTCGACGAAAATCGAAGTGCCCAAAGCGCTGATCGACGACGAAATCGAGCGTCTGCGCGAGCTGACAAGGCAGGATTTCACCGCGCGTGGCATCCCGGTCAAGGAAGATACGCCGTTACCGGCTGAGCTCTTCCAGGCCCAGGCACAGCGGCGCGTTAACCTCGGGCTCATCCTTGCCGAGATCGTTAAGACCCACCAGCTGCAGGTAAAAGCGGAGCAGGTCCGTGCTGCAGTCGAAGAGCAGGCTCAGTCTTACGAAAATCCACAGGAGGTCGTTCGTTGGTACTACCAGCAGCCCGAGCGGCTGCGGGAGATCGAATCGATGGCGTTGGAAGACAACGTTGTCGAATGGGCCTTACGGACCGCGAAGGTCGAGGACAAGCCGATAGCGTTCGACGAACTCATGGGGAACAAATAATGAAACGATACTTCGAGCCGCAGGCCGGATACGGCGGGATGAGCGACCCGCAGCGGATGTACGAGCCGCAGGGGCTGGGCCTCGTACCGATGGTGATCGAGCAGAGCGGTCGCGGCGAGCGTGCCTACGACATCTATTCGAGACTGCTCAAGGAGCGCGTGATCTTTCTCGTGGGCGCGGTCAGCGAAGTGACGGCGAACCTGATCGTCGCGCAACTTCTCTTTCTCGAGTCGGAAAACCCCGACAAGGATATTTCCTTCTACATCAACTCGCCCGGGGGCTCGGTTTCGGCCGGCCTTGCGATCTACGACACCATGCAGTTCGTGAAGCCTGACGTGTCCACGCTGTGCGTCGGTCAGGCCGCCAGCATGGGGGCGCTGCTCCTTGCGGCAGGTGCTCACGGGAAACGTTTCGCGCTGCCGAATTCGCGCGTGATGATCCATCAGCCAATGGGGGGATTCCAGGGGCAGGCCTCCGATATCGAGATCCACGCGAAGGAGATTCTTTTCCTGAAAGCGAGGTTGAACGAGATCCTTGCGAAGCACACCGGCCAGAAGATGGAAACGATTGAAAAAGACACAGATCGTGATAACTTTCTGTCTTCTACACAGGCCGTCAGCTACGGAATCGTGGACAAGGTTTTGACGAGCCGGGCCGAAGTGGCAGCGGCAACCTGAAATCTGCTGGAAGTGCCTCAATGAACCCGCTCGAATCTCTCTTCTCCTTACAGAGGACAGGCGGCGCCCCGGTCGGGCGTCCGGGGGTTCGGGAATGAGGGAAACGGAGTAACGACGTGGGGAAAGCGGGCATGTCAGACAAGGTGGGCGGCGAGAAACTGCTGTACTGCTCTTTCTGCGGAAAGAGCCAGCACGAGGTGCGCAAGCTGATTGCGGGCCCCTCGGTGTTCATCTGCGACGAGTGCATCGAGCTCTGCAATGACATCATCCGCGAGGAAACGCAGGGCGACCACGGCGCGAAAGGCATCAAGTCCGACCTTCCGGTGCCCCACGAGATCCGCTCGATCCTCGACCAATACGTGATCGGTCAGGAGCCCGCCAAGAAGATTCTGTCGGTGGCGGTGTATAACCACTACAAGCGCCTCAAATCTGCAGCGAAGAACGACGAAGTCGAGCTGGCGAAGTCGAACATCCTGCTCGTGGGTCCTACAGGTTCCGGGAAGACGCTGCTCGCGCAGACGCTGGCGCGCCTTCTGAACGTGCCATTCGTCATGGCCGATGCGACGACGCTCACCGAAGCGGGCTATGTCGGCGAAGACGTCGAAAACATCATCCAGAAGCTCTTGCAGAAGTGCGATTACGACGTCGAGAAGGCGCAGCGCGGCATCGTGTATATCGACGAGATCGACAAGATTTCGCGCAAGTCTGACAACCCTTCGATCACGCGCGACGTTTCGGGCGAAGGCGTCCAGCAGGCGCTGCTCAAACTCATCGAGGGCACGATTGCATCGGTGCCCCCGCAGGGTGGGCGCAAGCACCCGAACCAGGAGTTCGTGCAGGTCGATACCACGAACATCCTCTTCATCTGCGGGGGCGCCTTCGGCGGCCTGGAGAAGGTCATCCAGAACCGCTCGGACCGCTCCGGCATGGGTTTCGGCGCCGCGGTGCGCTCGATGACCAACCGCCAGGTGATGAACGAGCTGCTCCACGAAGTGGAACCGGAAGACCTCATCAAATACGGGCTGATCCCGGAGTTCGTCGGCCGCCTGCCGGTCGTTGCGGTGCTCGACGAGCTGGATACCGGGGCCTTGATGAAGATCCTCACCGAGCCCAAGAACGCGCTGATCAAGCAGTACCAGAAACTCCTCGCGATGGAGGGGGTCGAACTCGAGTTCCGCGAGCACGCCCTGCAGGCCATCGCCAAGAAGGCCTTGGAGCGCCGTACCGGTGCCCGCGGGCTGCGCTCGATCATCGAGGCCGCCTTGCTGGACATCATGTTCGACCTGCCGTCCCTCGTGAACGTGCAGAAGGTGGTCGTCGACGAAGGCGCCATC
>JBKJPI010000525.1:0-5438 GCA_046595235.1 Burkholderiales bacterium
TGAAAGCGCACGTCGAGGCGGTCGTCGAGGATCCACTGCGCGAGTTCCGCGGCGGGCAACTGACGGTAGCTCGGAGAAAACAGCACTTCGCAGCGCGCAGTGAGCGCATGCTCCGCAATGGCGGTGCGCGCCCACTCGTAGTCCAAACGGTCGCAGATCACGAATTTGACCTGGTCCGCGCGCGTAAGCTGCGGCAGGTTTTCCCAGAGGTTGCGTGCACTTTCCCCCGAGCCGGGTGTCTTGAGGTCGACCACGCGCGCGACGCGCGCATCGACCGACGAGATGTCGTGCGCACCACCCGTCTCCAGCGAGACGTCGAAACCTTCGTCGCACAACCGGCGCAGGAGCTCGACGCAGCGCTTCTGCGCGAGCGGTTCACCGCCCGTCACGCACACCCTCGGTGTTCCGAAGGACCGCACCTGGTCGACGACCTCGTCGAAGCTGCGCCATTCCCCGCCGTGAAAAGCATAGGCGGTGTCGCAATAGCTGCAGCGCAAAGGGCAACCGGTCAGTCGCACGAATACCGTCGGCCAGCCCACGGATCGGGCCTCGCCCTGCAACGAATGAAAAATTTCGGTGATGCGAAGTCGGTTCGCCGCTATGTCCGCTTTCCCATCAGGAGTCCCATCGACGCTGAAGCGCCCAGCCTGCCGGAGTAAGGAATCCTGCTGCACGTTGATCCTGATTCTGGGTCGCGACGCAAACTCGGCCTCTCATCCGGCGCTGCTCGCCACCTGCTTCGAGGGGGAAAAGGAGTCATGCGCAGGCTGTCCTCACCGACCAAGCTTGGCGAGGGGGGCTCAGCGCGCGCCGCGATCCGTCTGCAGAGCGCGCAGTCGGCCCTGGGCAAGGCGCGCGACGGTGGTGTCGGGATAGCGCGAGATGACTTCGTTCAACGCCACTTCGGCATCGTCGAACTGCTGCAGCTCGAACAGGCAGTAGCCGATCTTGAGCATCGCGTCGGCGACCTTGTTGCTGTCGGGGAAGCGCGTGCCGAGGTCGCGGAACGTGTCCAGCGCAATCTGGAAATTCTGGGTGACGTAGTACGACTCGCCGAGCCAGTAGAGCGCGTTGGCCGTAAGCTCACCGTCCGGGTGCTTGCGCACGAATTCGGCGAATGCGCGCGCTGCGCTGGCGTACTGCCCGGCATCGAGCTGCGCGCGCGCCGCATCGTATTCGGCCTTTTCGCCCGCTCCGGCAACGCCGCCCGAGGCCGGCGCGGGCGCGAGGTCGATCGCGTCGCTCGGCGGCCGCTGGTCGCGCGGGGCCGGGCGTTCGCGGTCAGTCGGTGCGTACGGGTCCGCTGCCGCGGGTACGTCCTGGAAACCCCCGGGCTGCGGCTCGGTGCTGGTGCTGTACGCAGGCGCGCTCGGCTCGGCGGCGGCCGCGGCCCCGGCGCCGGCATTGCCGCCCATGCGACCCACGCGCGAATCGAGCTCGACGTACTGATCGCGCGCGCGTTTCTTCAAATTCTCGATCTCGAATTGCTGCTGCTCGACCAGGCCGCGCAGTTCGCGCACTTCGGTCTGCAATTCGCTGATCCGGTTCAACTGTTCGAGCGTCGCACCACCCTGCTGCCCCTGGAGCTGCTGCTCCATGCGCGCAACGCGCTCGGCCAGGCTGAGTCGCCCGTCCTGGGCCGCGACCGCTCCCGAAAAAGCAACGACGGCGGCCACGAGGAACGCCAGGTAAACATTGACCGAACGTTGCTGGATCATGGTTCTGCTCTTGCCCACGGGGAGTTGGGAACAACGGGAAATCTGCGCGACCCCTCCCCATCCCTCCCCAACATTTGCGGGGGAGGGGTGAAGCGCGGACGCTGCGTCGACTTCGACGCCAGCGACGGAGATACCGTGAGCCCGTTCCCCCAGCGCGCTGCGCCGGGGTCACGTTCCATCAATCCTCTTACTTCGCGGTGTAGGCGATTTCCACGCGACGGTTCTTGGCCCAGCAATCCTCGCTGGTATCGGAGCAGGTGCCCTGCTCTTCGCCGTAGCTCACCACATTGAGCTGCGAACCCGATCCGCCCTGCGCCTGCAGCGCCGAGCTGACGGCATTGCCGCGACGCTCGCCGAGGCCGAGGTTGTACTCGCGCGAACCGCGCTCGTCGGCGTGGCCACCCAGCGTCATCATCGCGCTCGGGCGATCCTTCAGATACTTGGCGTGGCAGGCGAGGATGGCTCCGGCTTCACCGCCCACGTCGGACTGGTCGTAGTCGAAGTAGACGACGCGCTGGCGCAGGCACGAGTCGCTATCGAGATCGTCCGGGCCGTACATGCCGTCATCTGGAACGGCGGCGGTCTCCGGCATGGTGGTGTCCGGGCGGGAATCGCCGTTGTCCATCTCGGGACGGGTTTTCTTGGCGCAGGCAACAACGCCGGTGGCAAGCAGCGCCACGAGCAGCAGGCGGGTAGTAGTGTTCATGGTGCAGTCCCCTTGGGATGGTCGAAACGGGTGGTCAAAAAATCTGGGCGATGAATTCTAAATGGGTTCCGGCTGCGCGCGAGCCTTGCGCGCGATAGCCGTTCAGCGAAGCCGACGCGGCGACCAGGCGGGCTCGCGCACATCGCCGTCCGCCAGCACCAGCCGTTGCCGCACCCGACCGTCGGTCGAAACGGAGTACAGCACGCCGCGCCCGCCCTCGCGCGCCGCGTACAGGATCATGCTCGCGTTCGGCGCAAAGCTCGGCGACTCGTCGAGCCGGCCGGGCGAGATCACATCGACCTCGCCAGCGCCGCCACGGGAGCGGTCCAAAACCGCGATACGATACACATTCCGGTTACCTTGCGCCATAGCGAAGCGTTTGCCGTCGTAACCGACCGAGACGCGCGAGTTGTAGTCGCCGCTGAAACTGAGCCGAGTGGGCGATCCGCCCGACGACGACACCTGGTAGATCTGCGGCTTGCCGGCGCGGTCCGAGGTGAAATAGATGCTCTGCCCGTCCGACGACCACTGCGGCTCGGTGTCGATCGAGAAGTGCCGCGTAATCTGGGTGGTCCGGCGCGACGCGAGGTCCATCACGTAGATTTCGAGATTGCCGCCCATCGACAGCGCCATCGCCAGTTTCGAACCATCGGGCGAAAACGCGGGCGCGCCGTTGATGCCACGGAAAGAGGCCACGACCTGGAACGAGCCCGTCGCGATGTCCTGCACGCAAATCGACGAGTTGCCGCGCTCGAATGAGACGTAGGCGATGCGGCGACCGTCCGGAGACCACGCGGGCGATAACAGCGGCTGCTTCGAGCGCCGCAGGCTCTGAGGATTGAAGCCGTCCGAGTCCGCGACCATCAAGGCGAAGTCGCGGTTGTCGCCGATCCCGCTCGACGTCACATAGGCGATGCGCGTCCAGAAAGCGCCCGGTACGCCCGTGATCTTGTGGTAGATCAGGTCCGCGATCTGGTGCGCCGCGCTGCGGAGGTCGCCTGACCGCGCGGTCAACGCCATTCCCTGAAGGCGCTTCTGACCTGCCACGTCGTGCAGCTCGAACTCGATGCGGTAGGTCCCTGCTTCGCCATCAGCGAGCCGACCGACCACCAGAAATTCCTGCTTGAGCATGCGCCAGGTATCGAATCGGATTTCGTCGCCGACGGAGGGCGACTCGATCACGTCCTGGCGCGGCAACGAGCGGAACTGCCCGGTGCGATTGAGATCGGCCGAGATGACCGCGGCGATGTCGGTGTCGGGCGGCAACGCGTTCGACTCGTTCGCGAACGGCACGACCGCGATCGGCAACGCCGAAGGCGTACCGCCGACGATTTCAATATCGAGTCCTTGCCCAAATACCTGCGCGCATGCCGCGAGGCCAAGCAGGAGTGTTGCAATCATTTTACGCATGCGGGTTTTTCCTGAAGGGTCCTGAAGTTCTTCGACAGCGATACGTCGGAAAAGGCGAATTATTCTTGCTCGTCATTCCCGCGAAAGCGGGAATCCAGTGACTTCGTCGCGGCATCGGAAAGCACATCGCAATTTTTGGATTCCCGCCTACGCGGGAATGACGAGAGGGTCAGTATCGGTCGTCGGGTGTAAACGTAAGATTAAGTTGTGGATCGAACACATCCTCGAAACCGTCGTACGGCAGCGGAGAAGCCTTCATTACCGCGGCTTCGAGCGAGCGGCGACCGATTTCATCGTAGGGACAACTGGGATCGACTTTCGCGCCGACGACCTCACCACCGGGCGCCTGGATGATCACGATCTTGCATTTCGAGCCGAGGGGAACGGTATCGGGGCGCGTCCAGTTGATTTCGATCACCTGACTCAAAGCCATGGCGTATTGCGCCAGCAGCGACTCGTCGACACCTTCATTGCCGGGCCGCGGCTGCGCGTCCTGCTCGGCGCGCTCCTGTTCCAGCAACTCTTCCATGCGCCGCTCCTCTTCCTCGCGGCGGTCGCGCTCGATGTCCTCGAGTTGTTCGTCGCGTTCTCGCTCGCGGCGCTCCTCAGCTTCGAGCTCGATCTGCTCGCGCAGGCGCATCTCTTCCTGTTCGCGTTCGCGATCGGCTGCTTCCTGCAATCCGAGCTCGTCAATGAGTTGCTGATCGCGTGGGTCCTCGGCGCGCGGCGGCGTCGGATCGGGCGCGGGATCGGGCTCCGGCGGCTTGGGCGGCTCCGGTTCGGGGGCGGGCTTTGGCTTCGGCTTCGGTGGCTTGGGCTTCGGCTTGGTCACCGCAGGCCTCTTCGCATCGGGATCGATCACCAGCGCGGCCTCGATGATCGGGCCGGCCACGCTCAGCGGTTTCTCCGACTGCGTCCACCTCAGACCCACGAACAACAGGCCGAACGCGATCGCGTGCACCGCCAGCGACCACGCGAATGCGCGCGACTTCGCGGTCACCGGCGCGGGCTCTTGCGGTAGTCGGAGATCAGGATTCATCGAAACCACGGCTCAGGGCGAAGAAATTTCGACCTGTCCAAGTCACCGCTGGTTCGCACCTCTTTCCAGACACTCATTTGTCGACGGGCTGGCTCATGAGCCCCACGCGTGGCGCGCCGGCTTCCTGCAACAGCACCATCGCCCCATACACGGTTTCGTATTCGCCACGGCCGTCGCCGGCGACCAGCACCGGCACTTGCGGGTTCTGACGCAGGAACGCCGCGACTTTGGTCTTGAGCGTGTCGGCGTCGACCGCCTCGCGCTCGCCGATACCGAGCGTCAAGTACATCGCGCCGTCCTGCGCAACGCTTACGAGGATCGGTTCCTTCTGCTGTTCGAGCTTGGCCGCGTTCGATTTCGGCAATTCGATATCAACACCGAGGTTGAGCAATGGCGCGGTCACCATGAAAATGATGAGCAGCACCAGCATCACGTCGATGTACGGCACCACGTTGATGTCGGCCATTGCGCGCCTGCGCCGACCGCTGCCTCGTCCGGATGTGCTCATGGCCATCGGTACGTGCTCCCGAGGTGCGCGGGGTTACGCTCCGACATGATCGTCGGC
>JBKJPI010000613.1:0-3458 GCA_046595235.1 Burkholderiales bacterium
CTTGCGCTGCGTTACATCGTGCGCCACGCAGATCTTGCCGACGACGCGGCTGTTCTCATCGTGGAGCGGTGCGGCTGCGACTTCGATGTCGAGCTCCCGACCGCTCTTCGTGAGCGCGCGGGTCTCGTAAGAGAACGTCTCGCCGCCTTTCAGGCGCACAAGACGCGACTCTTCTTCTTCGGGCGTGGTGTGGCTGTCCATGTTGATGAAGTTACCGATCGCTTCTTCTGCCGTATAGCCGAAGAGGACGACTGCACCGGCATTCCACGTGGTGATACGGCCTGAAAGATCGCGAGTCCAGATCGCTTCGCTCGACTGCTTCACGATCGCAGCAAGACGGCGGTTGTTGGTTTCGGATTCACCGAGGGAGGCGATCAGGCTTTCGATGTTGTTCGCCATATTGTTGAACGCGTCGGCGGCCGCCTGCACTTCAGGTGCGCCGTCCGATTCGACCCGCACCGAGTGGTCGCCCAGGCTGAACTGGTTCGCCGTGACCGCGAGGTTGCGAAGGGTTCCGAGGTTGCCGCGGAAAATGAGCCAGATGAACTGGAGCATGAGCAGTAGCGTCGCGACGACGATCTGCAACTGGTGGACGAACTGGGCCCACAGGCGGTTGCTGGCGGGAACCGAGTTCATTACACCGCGCAGGGTGCCGTAGTTGGCGCCCCCTGTTTCGACATCAAGGGTGGCTTCGACATGGGAGATTGGGACCACGACCGTGAACCAGCCCGGAGCCTCCCGCTTGTCGAGCTCGTCCTTGCCCGAGAGATTGCGCCCGTTCTTGTCGGTCCACGTAAGCTCGCCGATCTCGAGCTTTTTGGCCTGCGCCGTGAGCAGCTGATTGATGGCGGCGTAATCGCCGAGCACCGCCTGGTCGGCTACGAGGGGCGCCAGGAACTTGAGCGTTTCATGAACCTCGCGCTCGTGACGGGCCGAATGCTCGGCTGCGCCTTCGAGCACGAGCAGGTAATTCTGGATGCTCCCGCCGACGAGGCTGGCGAACCCGACCGCGGCCATAAGCCGCGGAATGAGTCCCCATTTCGCCCAGATGTTGATAAAGCGCGGTAATTTCATCGCGGTGATCCCCTCGTCTGTTCTAGTCAATTGACTGCTTTGACCAGCGTGCGCTTGTAGAAGGCGCGGTAGTTGTCATAGTCCCGGTTGTCCGAGGCAATAAAGCCCAGGTTGTCTTTCATCTTGAGGAGCTCGGCGCCCGCTTCGACGACCTTGCGGCCTTCAGGATCGCTCGCCATGCCGACGAACGCGTCCTTTACGGCCTGCACTTTTGCCGGGGGTACCTTGGAGCCCGCCATGACGCAAAGATCGTTGTAGATCTCCGAATTCCAAAGCAGGCGGTACTCGAATCCTTCACGGCGCGCATAGCGCTGGATAACGGTGTCGTTGACGCCCGCGGCCGCGACGGTGCCGACCTTGAGCTGCGCCAGACTTGCTTCCTGGTTCGATGTGAAAACCGATTTCACGTTTACACGGCCCTTGAGCAGGGCATCCATGGGGAGCCAGTAAGCGGCAAACGCGTCCGGGCTTGGAAAAGCGATTTCCTTGCCGGTCAGTTCAGCCAGGCTCTTGATCGGGGAATCGTTCGGCACCACGATCTGGCCGCGAATTCCCGGGCCCGCGGGCCTGGCGATTACGCGAAAGCCCAGGCGATCACGCTCAGGCGTGAAGAAGTGATTGGTGTACAGGAAATGGTATGCGCCCTGCTCAGCCAGTGCGTTGGCTTCCTTCGTCGTCTTCGCGAGCTTCAGCTCGAGCGGCACGCCGCTTTTTCTGCTCACGTAGAGAAGAATAGGATTCCAGTACTGCGCAGTCAGTGCGACCGAGCGCTGGTTGAGCACGTTGAACGTGTAGGGCTCATCCGCCGCGCGGGCCGTCGAGCCCAAGGTCAGGAGTGCGGCCAGTGCAAGGCCGCCGCCTTTGATCATTTTCGAGTTCATCACTAGCTCCTTGTACTTCCCGGATCAGGCTGCCGCGAGCTCGGTCTGCACCGCACGCGGACGCGAGCGCCGCTCGGCAATAACTGCATTAACGAGCGATCCAATGCCTTCGATCGCGATTTCACAGACATCACCCGGCTCGATCGGCGCCGCGTTCAGCGTGGTGCCCATGCAGATCACGTCACCGGCTTCGAGGGTCACGGTCCGCGAAACTTCGGCAACGGTTTCGTACGGGTTGAAGACGTAATCGGTGACCGGAAAATCCTGGACGAGGTCCCCGTTCACGTACGAGCGCATGCGAAGTTTCATCGGGTCGCATTCGGTCTCGATCACCGGGCCAAAGATGCCGAAGCTGTCAAAGCCTTTGCCCCTGTCGTACTGGGGGAAGGTCGGGTCGCGCTTCACGACGTCCTGCGACGTCACGTCGTTGATCACCGTGTAGCCGAAGATGCACTCGCGTGCTTCCTCGGCGGTAACGGCTTTGCACTTGCGGCCAATGACAATTCCGAGCTCACCTTCGAGAACGACGCGCTCGGTTTGAGCCGTCGGATAGATGATCGGCTGGCCGTGCGTGCTGAAGGACGACGACGGCTTCAGGAACCAGAGCACTTCTTTCGGGGTGTCGCGCTGCAGCTTTTCGATCTGTATGCGCGAGTTGTTCCAGAGCGCAATCATCTTGCCGGGGACGCATGGCGTGCGGAGCACGAGCTCTTTCATCGGTATCCTGACGTTCGTAGCCTTCGGCGCCGCGAACATGTCGCCTTCGAAGACGCGCACGAGACCTTCGGCTTCAACGACGCCGAAGCCGGCCGTTCCCTGATATTCGAATCGAACGAATTTCATATGGTTCTCCTTACATACTCACTTTGACGAAAAGCATCGCTCCGCTGAGAACCAGCAGCGCCCCCACTACCTTCAGCATGCCCTCGCTCGTGATATCGAGGTGCACCTTGTTACCGACGTAAAGCCCGAGCGCCATCGGCACCAGGCTCAATGCATATGCGATCTGAAGCTTCGGCTCGAGCAGCAGGCCCGCGACCAAGAAAAGGCCCAGACGGAAACCGCCGTCGATCACGAAAAGCCACGAAAAGGTCGCGCGCACTGCCGTTTTGTCCTTCAGACGGTGCGTGAGATAGATGATGTAAGGCGGCCCGCTGGTGCCGAAGAGCGCGCCGGCTGCGCCGCCGCCGAGGCCTGCTGCGGGCGCCCATGCGGCCGAGCACCGCGCGTCAGAGTTCACGCCGAAGATGTTGCGGAAGCCGAAGAACATCGTGAAAGCGCCGAGCGTGAGCAGCACCGGCGTTGCGGGGAGCTTCAGCAGCGCAAAGGCGCCGATGCATGCCCCAATGAGGCCGAAGGGCAGGAGGATGCGGATTTCCTTCCAGTCGGCCTTTTTGCGGTTTGCGCCGCCGAGTACGAACGACGCGGTAAAGTCCAGCGCAAGCACGAGCGGCACTGCGAACTGCAGCGGGTTCGAAAGCGCCAGAAGAGGCACGGCGATCA
>JBKJPI010000016.1:0-6790 GCA_046595235.1 Burkholderiales bacterium
ATATCGATGAGGCCCGCTGGCAGCGGCTGTTCGGGTTTTTTCATGCGCAGCAGCTGGATCGACGTAACGATCGGCGCCAGCGGATTTCGCAGTTCGTGTCCCAGCATGGCGAGAAACTCGTCCTTGCGCCGGTGCTCCTCACGCAGCTCCGCGTTCAAGGCAGACGCATCGGCGCGCGCGGCTTCGAGTGCAGCGGCTAGCGCCTCTGCGCGGTTGGCGGTATTTGTTGCGGCGCCGGCTTCCGCACGTGCCAGCACGGTGTGCTGCTCCGCGCCCAGCATGGCGGAGAGGAGTGGCAGCACACGCTGAAACGCGGCAATTTCGCTCTCGAGAGGCGCGCCGCCGAGGAGGACGACCGCGGTGTCCTCGTACACGAGCGCAAGCGCCCGCCGAAAGACACCGGCCGGAAGCTCCACTTCGCCCTCGTATCGACCGCTCGTCCCGAGTGTGGAGATGAACGATCGCCATGTGCGGCCGCCACGCAGTGTTTGCGCGAGACCCGGCGCCGGTAACAGTGCGCCGAGCACGGGATCGCGAACGAAAAGGAAAACGGCTTCTGCGCCGAGCCGCAGCGCGAGCGCGTCGACCGCATTGGTGCGGGCAGCCTGATCGCTGAGCGCTACGACGAGATCAATCGTGGAAACCGGCTGCACGGCCTATTCAGGCAGCACGCAAACCACCGCAGTGCAGTTGTGAAAGCCGCCGAACTGCCCCTCAGCGCGCGCGATCTGCCCATACGTGTTGCAGCCGACGAAACCGGCGGGCGCAAGCAGATCGGCGCATGCCTTCAGCTCGTTGTCGAAACCGCGGCCGATGCGCATCCGCGTCGCGACGCAATCGAAGACAAGCGCGGCTCCGGGTTTGCGCCCGCCGAGCGCTTCCAGTGCGGAACGGGTCGCCTGCTCGGCCGCGAGAATTGCGGATTCTTCAGTCGTCTTCATGATGTACACCACCGCCCCCTGCGGGATCGCAGCGGCGCACGTCACAGTCCCTTCGGCATCTACGCCGAGCGGAACTCGCAGGCGGTAGGTCCCACCGCTTTCGATCCCAAGAATGTTGTGCAGGAAGAATGGCAGCGGCTTTTCGAGATCGAAGGGCTGGCCCGTAACCTCCGCGTGCTCCTGGAAAGCCTCCACGGCCGGGGCGCCATTCAGGCTGACGAGGCGTGAACCCTCGGCTTCGGTTACGCGCAGCCCCGTACCTGCCGGAACCCATCCGTGCGAAACGCCGACGCCGACCGGCTGCATCGAGAGCATCTCGAGCGCGACTACAGCATCGCTGACCGCCTGTGTTCCGGCGAACACATGCGTCTTCTGGAACAGCCCATCATCGCCTGCACCGCCGCCGAAGAAGCGATAGTTGCCGCCCGTGGCCAGGGTCATTTCCTCCACCACAGCATCAGTGTGCCCGGCGAGCGCATCCGTCATCACAAGAGCGGCCCGATACGGCATAGGTCGCCCCATTAAACCGTTGAAGCTCGAAACCACCTGCCGCGCTGCCGCCGCGGGCTCCCGGGTGAGATTGCGCCCGAGACCGATCGAAAATTGCATGCTCGTCGAGCGGAGGGCGAGCGCTGAAACGTGACCGACGCCGCTCGACGCATTCGTGAATTCGCCTGCAGACGAGGAGCCGACGATAACTTCGGTGCCGGATTCATCCGCCAGCGCGCGCAGCAGTCGCTCGTAATCGTGTTGCGCGGATGCGAAGACAATGATCGCGTCGGCGGCTGCTCCGTTAAGACCCTTGCGAATATCGGCGCCGAGCTCAGCGCCGGCGAGCGCGCTGTCGCTGGCGCTCGAAATTGTCGTGACGGATTCGGTCATGCGGTGGCCTTAGGGTTGCGAGCGGCCGGGAGCCGACGCTGATTCTTATAGGTAAAACCTTGCATGCAATTCATGTTCCAAGATAGTGCGTGCTGTTGCGCGACACGCCTTACGCCGCAGTTTTGCACAGCGCGCGAGCTAGGGACTGCGCCGCCCAAACACCTGCCCATGCGTCGATACGCAGTACGGCACGAGGTAGGTGAGCGCAATCTGGATCATCGCCATGCGCGTGAGCGGCGCACCGAGCAGCAGGTCGAAATGGTTGATGACGTTGAGAATCGTGCCTACGATAAGCGCAACCTTGATCGCAAGCCTGATCACACGGGGGTCTGTGCAGCGCTGCCATGCGGTCATGACGCATTATCGTCGAAACGCGCATGTGGCCGGGACCCGCTGCTCGAAGCCGTGAAAGGAAAGTGATGCCATACGCAACGATGTCTGACGATGTTCGCCTCTACTATGAAGAATGCGGCAGCGGCACGCCGATCGTTTTCGTACATGAGTTCTCAGGCGACTTCAGAAGCTGGGAAGCCCAGTTGCAGCACTTCAGCCGGCGTTATCGCTGCATCGCGTTCAACGCGCGCGGCTACCCGCCATCCGACGTGCCCTCGCGAGTTGCGAGTTATTCGCCGACACGTGCGGTCGAGGACCTGGTTTCGATTCTCGAACACCTGCGCATACGAAAGGCGCACGTCGTCGGCTGTTCGATGGGTGCGCAAACGACACTGCACTTCGGCCTCGAGCATCCGCGGCGGGCAATCAGCCTGACGGCGGTCGGAGCAGGCAGCGGATCGAGCGGCACGCGCGGGCAGATAAAACGCACTGCGGAAGAAAATGCAAGGCGTTACCAGGCCGAAGGTCTTGCAGCGATGCTCGCCCGCGTCAGTAAGGCGCCGAACCGCATTCAGCTCGCGCAGAAAAACCCGCGGGCGTGGGAGGACTTCCGTAAGCGCTTCATGCAGCATTCTGCTGAAGGATGTGCTTACACGCAGCGGGGCATCCAGGCGAAGCGGCCGTTGCTGCTTTCACTCGAAGCGCGCTTTCGTGCGCTCAAGGTCCCGACGCACCTCATGGTCGGTGACGAGGACCCACTTGCGCTTGAAGCCAGTCTCTTCATCCGACGTGTATGCCCTGCGGCGCGGCTCACCGTCGCGGCTGCGACCGGTCACCTCGTGAATGCGGAAGAGCCCGAACTCACGAATCGGCTGACGGAGCAATTTTTCGCGCTTGTTGAATCGCGGCGCTGGCGACCACGCGCCGCTTGATACTGACGACCCGTTATCGCTCCGTCAGCGGCGCAGCAGCGTCGATCTGATCGAGCACCGCCTCACGGGGCTCGCCCTGGCGGTCGAGCTTTTTCTGCAGCGCCATCATTTCCTTGCCGAGGGACTCACGCTGCGCGCCATCGAGAATCTTCTTCACCTTCGGAAAGAGGTGCTCCTCTTCTTCCTTGTGGTGGTGCTCGGCCTGTTCCTTGAGAACCTTGAATTTGGGCTCGAACGTCTTCTCCGAGGGCCCGAGCAGCAGTAGATCGGCAAGCAGACGCTTGAGAGACAGATGTTCCTCGAGCGACTCGAGCAGAATATCCTCGGTGCGCTTTGCTTTCACCGCCGGGTAGAAGACCTCTTCTTCCGACGTAAGGTGAGTCGTGAGCTGATCACCGACCTTCTCGAAGAGCGCCTTTGTCTGCGAGTCATCGCCGGCTTCGAGCACCTGCTTCATCGCAGCCTCCATTTCGCGGTGCTGCCGTACAAGCAGATCTATGGCATCCATGCTGATCATCCTTTTATCGTTCGAAGCGGTTGTAAAGAGGGTGCGGCCGTTAAGACATCGGGCGCGGCGCATGGCCTCGCCAGCGTTGCACCCGCCGGGCGCCGCGATTTACTTCGCGGTCTGCGGGACGGCCTGCGATGTAGGCTGCGCCGGTTGCGCAGTTTGCGGGGCCTGGGAGGCTGGCTGCGAGGCAGGCGCGCTGCGACCGGCCGGAACTTCGGTAATGGTGTTTCGGGGCTGACGCTGCTCGAGCGGTGAAATTGCAATCATCAGCACAAAGATGAGTCCGGCGAGAATCGCCGTGACACCCAGCATGACGACCACCGTTAGCAGCGCGAGCAGGACACCCGGCTCACGTCGCTCCTGGTCTTCGGAAGTCAAAGTTCTTACTTGTTCGCTCATATCCCTGTCCTATTTCGTTTGCAGCGCGTCTGACTTTTGCGCTGACGCCCAGCAAGCAACAAGCCTGATCCTACTCCATTATCAGACATTTTCAGAAGACGATTCGACCACCGCTGCTGCGTGCGGCCTTTCACACGCGCGGCCGAATAGTAATGAACGACTGCGCGCTTGGATACCGCCGTAGCCGAGAGGTCGAACGGCTGGATCCCGACGCTGTCGTCACGCGAGCGCCCGTTATACTCGGGCCCTGTAAAAAAACCCGCCGCCGGAAAGACCAGTTCGCGGCGGTTCTTCACGGGAGCAACCATGAAATATGGACGATTCGAGGCGAACGGCCGCGTCTTTTTCGGCGCCGTGGAAGGCGACATGGTGCAAGAGCTCAAAGGCTCGCTCTTCGAAACGACGCAGCACAGCGGAAAGCGCCATACGCTTGCAGAGCTGACGATTCTGCCGCCATGCATGCCGTACAACTTTTATTGCGCCGGGCTCAATTACCAGGCGCACCTCGATTGGGCGAATGCGCGCAAAGGCACTCACGCGAAGCCTCCGGCAAAGGCGGACGTCGGCTACCGCTCGCCGAACGCGATCGTCGGCACCGGTGAAGCGATCGTAATTCCAGCGGACTCTGAGGGGCCCGTGCAGTACGAAGGCGAGCTCGTGGCGGTCGTTGGAAAGACTGCGAAGAATCTGAGCGAAGACAACGCGCTCTCGTGCATTCTGGGCTACACGCTCGGAAATGACGTGAGCGAGCGCGGTTGGCAGGGAACCGATCGCACGCTGTGGCGCGCCAAAAACGCTGATACATGGAAGCCGATGGGTCCATTCATCGTGCCGGACCTCGACCCGATGAATCTCACGATTTCCGTGAAAGTGAACGGAGAGCAGGTGTCGGAATATTCGACGAGCCGGATGCTCTTCTCCGCGCAGCACTACATCGCGCAAATCACGAAGTACATGACACTGCATCCAGGCGATGTGATCTGGCTGGGCACCGACAATGCGACGACTCCCGACCTGAAGCATGGTGATGTCGTGGAGATCGTACAGAAGGACATCGGCGTACTGCGCAACCCGGTGGTCAGGGCCGGCGGCGGCTAGCGACGGCGGCGGCGCTTATCGAGTGTGCGCCGCGTCTGGGCCAGCGGCCAGATCGCGTCCGGAATCACGGGCAGGCATTCGAACTGGGGCCGCGCGAAGTAATAACCCTGAAAGAGGTGCACGCCCTCGTCGCTCAGCGTAAGGCATTCTTCGCGCGACTCGATCCCTTCCGCTATGACCTTCACTTCGAGCTCACGGCACGCTGAAAGAAGGGCGAAAACGATCGCGCGGCGCACCCGGTCCTGATCGATGTTGCGGGTGAGCGCCATGTCGAGCTTGATGAAATGCGGCTGGAAATCAGCCAGCAGATTGAGACCCGAGTAGCCGGCGCCGAAATCGTCGATCGCGGTTACGAATCCGAGCTCTTTGTAAGTCGAAAGGATATGCTTCAGATGGGCGTGATCGGTGACGCGCTCGCCTTCTGTGACCTCGAACATGATGCGCTCGGCCGGAAAGTTGTGCTCGGCCGCCGCTTCGAGCGTCGCGCGAATGCACGTTTCCGGTCGATATACGGCGTTGGGCAGGAAATTGATGCTCAGCATGCCCTTGAGCCCCAGCCGTGCGGCGAGGTCGATCGCCTTCACGCGGCACGCCTGGTCGAAACGGTAGCGGTTGGTGTCGTCCACCTGGCCGAGGATCGACGCGGCGCCTTCACCGTTGAGGCCGCGCACCAGTGCTTCATAGCCGAAAATCGCTTTCGCCGAAACGTCGACGATCGGCTGGAAAGCCATCGAAAAATCGATGTTGAGGGGAGTACCGTCGCGACAATCCTTGCAGCCGACGGATACGAAATGAGTTTCGACTTTCATAATTGAATAATGCAGCCGGCTTCAGCGCTGCGTAATGTGGATCTAGGGCGGAATACGCCCGTTTTTCAGCGGATGAGCATTAGGCTTCGATCCCGCATGCGATGATACGACTTTCGAAGGTGCAAATTTTGAGCCATCCGCGGCAAACTCTGAAAGCCCTGCGCGTTCCGGTCATTGGCGCACCGATGTTTCTCGTTTCGGGTCCCGCGCTCGTGATCGAGCAGTGCAAGGCTGGCATCATCGGCGCCTTTCCGGCTTTGAACGCGCGACCACCGGAGCTTCTGGAAACGTGGCTCACTCAGATCGAGGATGCGCTTGCGGCACATCGCCGTGATTTCCCGGAAGCGCCGGTTGCGCCGTTTGCCGTGAACCTCATCGTCAATCCTGCGAACAAGCGTCTCGAACAGGACACGGACGTGTGCATCCGGCACAAGGTGCCGATCGTGATCACGTCCTTGAGCGCACCCACGGACATTGCAAAGCGCGTTCATGCGTACGGCGGCGTGGTGCTGCACGACGTCATCAAGGTCCGCCACGCCGAGAAAGCGCTGGAGGCCGGCGTCGACGGGCTGATCCTCGTGTGTGCGGGTGCGGGCGGACACGCAGGCCGCATCAATCCTTTCGCACTGGTGAACGAGATTCGCGCCATCTTCGACGGGCCGCTCGTGCTTGCCGGCGCGATCACCAATGGTAGCGGCGTGCTCGCGGCGCAGGCCATGGGCTGCGATGCCGCGTATATCGGAACGCGATTCATCGCGACGCAGGAATCGCTCGCGCCCGACGGGTACAAGCAAATGCTCGTCGATAGCGATGCCGAAGACATCGTTTACACGCCTTTCTTCAGCGGCGTCGCTGGCAGTTACCTGAAGCCGAGCATCCGAGCAG
>JBKJPI010000043.1:0-6191 GCA_046595235.1 Burkholderiales bacterium
GATGACGACAACGCGGCGCTGCGGCTGCGCCAGCGCGAGTCCGAGCCCGATCATCGCCGCGGCGCCCATTGCGCCCCAGAGATAGAACGTATTCGGGTGGTCGTAGACCCCTGCGTCGTAGCAACTGGAGCCGAGGCCTGTCACTACGAGCGCATCGCCGCGCTGGTCGAGTATCGCCTTGACGACCTCCCGCCGATCGAGCGTACCGCTGCTTTCTCTGGACATGCTCATTTGCTCCAGTCCTTGAATCCCACGATGCGCTGGCTGATCAGCACCGCGATCGGCCTCCCTGTGCTGAACGCCATCTGGCCTGCCGCAAACACCACTTCGCCGACTTCGTCGGCCTTGTCGACGCGCTGGACCACGCAGCCCGAATGCTCGAGGACCGTGCCCGTGCTCTGCCCCATTGCGAGCTGCCACGGATTGAATTCGCCCCACTCGCCGCGCATCGTGATCAGCATGAGCAGCGGAAAGCGGCACTCCTGCGCAAGGCTCAGCATGTTGATGCAGTTTCCCGCACCCGAAGACTGCATGAGAAGCGCGCCGCGCTGGCCGCCGAGCCAGGCGCCGGCGAGCATCGCCACGCCTTCCTGCTCGGTCGTGAGTGACACCGCCTTCATCTCCGTATCCGCGCTGCAATCGAGAATGAGCTGTGTGTGCCCGGCGTCCGGAACGAAAGCGACCTGCCTCACGTCGAGCCGCTTGAAAGTTCTGTAGATATCCTGCGGCCACGTGCGCGGGGGTGTTTCTGCTTTCACGGCTGACTCCGTTTATTTAGCGATTGGTCTGATTGTTCACGTAGCGGGCAATTTCGGTGTGATCCGAAGCGCCGCCGAGCGATTGTTCCGCTTGCTGCCAAAGCGCGAGGCATGCGTGGCCGAGTTCTGCCGGCACATCGCACGCTTCGGCCACTTCCATCGCGAGCGCAAGATCTTTCGCCATGAGCCCCAGGGCAAACCCCGAGTTGAACTTCCCGTTCAGGATGAACTGCGCGAACTTGTTTTCGGTGCTGTTGTTGCGGCCCGTAGAGGCATTGACCACGTCGACGAGGGTTTGCGGCTCTATGCCAAAACGCTCTGCAATGCGTACGGCCTCCGCCGCAGCTGCAAGCCCCGCTGCCGAGACATAGTTGTTGAGCACCTTGGCAGCGTGCCCCGCGCCGAGTGCGCCCACATAGAATCGTTTACCCATCGCCGCGAGAAGGCCGTCGTAACGATCCGCAAGCGCCTTGTCCCCGCCGATCATGATCGCCAGGGTGCCGGCAACTGCGCCTCGCACGCCGCCGGACACCGGCGCGTCGATCAGCAAGATCTCGTGCTGCCGCAAATCTTCCCCGAGCTTCCGCGTGCCCACCGGAGCCGACGAGCTCATGTCGATGATGACCGCACCTTTGGCGAAGCCGCGCACCAGACAATCATCCGAGTCGGATAAGCCGAGCGCTACGCGGCGTACGATGTGCCCATCGGGAAGCATCGTTATGACGACATCCGAATTCCGCGCGATCTCTGCAACACTCGTCGCGGCTTTGGCACCGTGCGCAGCCGCGAAATCACGTGATTTTTCGATCGCGGCATCGTAGACCGACACCGACCACCCGGCCTTGACGAGATGCGCCGCCATGGGCGCGCCCATGTTGCCGACGCCAATCAGTCCAACGCGGGTGCCGTCCGGACCGGCGGGTTTGGATTGCATAGGCATTGAGTTCTCTTCAGACCGGGTGCTGGAAGGCGCTTATTCTAATCGCGCATGTAAGCTATTCTACGTCCTCGCAAATGCGATCACGACTTTAGCGAACGCAACAGATGCAACGGGCCCGAACGATGAACACTCGCAAGATCATTTTCACCGTCACCTGTGCTCTGTTGCCGCTGTGCGGCGCGATGGCGCAAACATATCCGGCGAAAGCGATCCGCATCATCTCGCCGTTCCCGCCCGGCGGCAGCGTCGATACCGTCGCGCGGCTCGTTGCGCTCGAGCTTACGAAGCCGATGGGACAGCAGATCGTGGTCGACAACCGCAGTGGCGCTTCGGGGAACATCGGCAGCGAGCTCGCCAAGAATTCGCCGCCCGATGGTTACACGCTACTTCTGAACACCCTCCCCTTTGTCACGAATCAGTTTCTCTACGCCCGCGTGCCCTACGACCCCATCAACGACTTCGCGCCGATATCCCTCATCTCTTCTTCACCGTCGCTGCTCACGGTGCATCCGTCGCTGCCCGCGAGATCTGTGCGCGACCTCGTGGCGCTGGCGAAAGCCAAACCCGGCGCGCTCAACTACGCCTCTGCCGGCGTCGCGACCAATCCGCATATTGCAGGTGAACTCTTCAACGATCTCGGCAAGACCAACATCGCCGTGATTCATTTCAAAGGTGGTGGTCCCGGGCTCATCGCCACCATCAGCGGCGAGACGCAGGTGACGTTTTCGAACATCTCCGAGACGACACCGCTCGTGCTGTCGAACCGCCTGCGCGCGCTCGGCGTGACGAGCCTGAAGCGCGCCGCAGTGCTGCCGGACTTGCCGACGATTGCCGAGTCCCTGCCCGGGTACGAGTTCATCACGTGGCACGCGCTGGTCGCGCCCAAAGGAACGCCCCCGGCTATCGTTTCCCTGTTGAGCGAGCGGGTGCGCACGACCTTGCGCGCACCCGATACGACGCAGCGCTTCGCCGATCGTGGGCTCGACGTGGTCGGCAGCACGTCCGAGGAGCTCGGCGCGCACTTCAAACGTGAAGTGCAGAAGTGGGCGCGCGTGATCAAAGACCGCGGAATGCGCGCGGAATAGTCGCAATGACGAACGCGGTTGAGCGCCGGGTCTCCAGCGCCCTACAACGCCTGGCTGGTCATTGACGCCGATGAAGATGAAGCCTGATGAGCTGGAGAAAGTCGCCGCCGTAACGCTCGGCCACTACACCTCGAATGCGGTCGACTTTCGCGACGGCACCCGCGATCACGACGTCAGTCAGAATATAGACGCCCTGCTCCGGCACATTCAGGGCAAGCCGCCGTTCACCCTCCTCGATTTCGGCTGTGGACCGGGACGCGACCTCGCCACTCTGACTGCACGCGGGCACAAGGCGACCGGTCTCGACGGCTCAGCGCCCTTCGTCGCAATGGCAGAAGCCGATACTGGATGCGAAGTGTGGCACCAGGATTTCCTCAAGCTCGATCTGCCGAGCGCGACGTTCGACGGCGTCTTCGCGAACGCCTCACTGTTTCACATCCCGACGCAGGAGTTGCCGCGCGTCCTTCGACAACTGCAGGCGACACTGAAGCCCGCGGGCGTGCTGTTCAGCTCGAACCCGCGCGGCGGCAACGAGGAAGGCTGGAACCGCGGACGCTACGGTGCTTATCACGATCTGGAATCGTGGCGCCGCTATATGTCGGACGCGGGCTTCACCGAGATCGAACACTATTACCGGCCGCCAGGACTGCCGCGCGAACAACAGCCGTGGTTGGCGATGGTGTGGCGGAGCTCGGCCCATAAGACTTAGCCGGCGCGGCTTTATCCAAGCGGCTGATCATGGACTTCGCGCAGGTCAAGGCAGGCTAAGGGACGTCGATTTCCACCAGCGGTCCGTGCTGCTGCCCTCCGAAGACGTCGGTGTCGTCGATGTCACCGGAGATCGCCGGACGCGGAATCGTGATCTTGATTGCGTGCGCGGCATCGTAATTGATGATCGACACACGCTCAGGTGCCATGCGGTAGGTGCGGGCGAACCACTCCGCGCTGATGAGCTTCGCATCGCGCACTTTCTCGTAACCCTGCCGGTCTTTGAAGATCACGTCGAAGGTGAGCTCGAACGGGCCCGCGTTCTTGCTCCTGATGAGGCTGGTGAGCTCCCATAGCTTCGGCATCGTCAGACCTGCTCGTAATCGATCGAAAACATTTCCATCGGCGTTGCAGGCTCGACGACGTGGTTCATGTTGAAGCGGTAGGTCGCGCCGCGCGCAATCTCGGCAGGCGAATACGGATACGCGATCGAGGTGATGAGACCCGTCCATTCCGGCACCGGGTAATGCACAGCGATGTGACTCACCGACTTGATGAATGAAGTCGCGAGCTCCTGCGTTTCGGCCGTGATCTGGAACAGCAGCCCCACTTCGTGCCCGATGCGCGTTTCGCTTTCGAGCCGCCCCATGGTGGCGTTCCGCCCGAAGACGCGCACGTCGAGCCGATACTTGTCCTCGATCGCCGCTCCGTATACCGACGCGATGCGGTCCTTTGCGGCTCGCGTAAGACCTTCGAGCCACGAGTCGAGCTGGCGCAGAATGATCGGGTCTCTAACGCTGCCTATGATGATGCTCTGATAGCCCGCGAGCTCAGCGCCTTCGAGCTTGATCGTATAGCGGGCCGACGGTGTAAACGTGCTGCCTGAAACTTTCACCGCCCGGTCGGAGATCGCTTCGTATCTGGCCGAGTATGTGTTCAGCACGCCCGAAGGCTCGATGAGCTCGTACGGCGTCGCGTTTTCGTAAAGATTGTGAGACGCCACGCTGTCGGGATCGCACCGGTAATCCGGATTCGGCGGCTCGACGATGAAATGATCGTCACGCAGGATCGCGAAGTTGCAGTCGGGATACTTCCGCAGCACGACACACGCCGCGCCGCATTCGAGGATTTTCGCCGCATGCCACACGGTGGCCGGATTGATTCCGCGCATGACGGGTATGGCGGAAAAGATCGAGGTATCACTCGAGCGGCCCGCAATCACCACGTCGGCACCGTGCTCGAGCGCTTCGACGAAAGGCTCGATGCCTGCCATGCCGACGATATGCGCGCTGCGGTCGATGACCTGCTCGTCGAACACGGGCGCGTTCGAAAGAGGCGTGATCCGGCCTTCACGAAGCTTCCGTTTGAGATAACCCTTGTCCTGCTCGCTGTGAATTGCGGCAAGCTTGAAGTGGAGCTTTTCCTCCCGCGCGATGTCCCTTGCGATGCTTACGAGGCGCGCGAGCTGGGGATCGCTGCCGGAGGTGCACGCGGAGCCGATCAACACCGGAATTTTTGCCGCGCGTCCGGCGAGGAGCATGAGCCGCAGGTCGCGTTTGTAGGCCGAATCGGAAAACAGCGTGTCACCAGAGCCCAGGTAATGCGGCCCGGGGTCGGTCGATCCGGAATCAGCTCCGATGAAATGGGGCTCGAGGTGCATTGCACGCTTCAGCGTCTCCTCGCGAAAACCGGAGCCGAGTATCCCGGTTGCCGAGAGAATGCGAACCTCGTTCATCGCAGGATCATCGCTATTTGATGTTCACGCCCGTCGGCGCGAAATATGCGGAGGTGGCGGTTCGCTGCGCGCGCCATGGCAGCTCGATTGTCGTGTCATGCGGCTCGTGGAGGATGCTTACGGTGCCTTCGATCACGTCGCCGCGCACGCGGCCGCTGAACTGGTGCCGTGCGAGGCCCACGCCATCGAGTGTGATCATGAGAGAGAAGCTGATCTCGTTGCCGGTCAGCTTCATCGCATCGAACACGCCCCGGCGGTTTGCTGTCCGCACTGCGCCTTCGACCGTTTGAAAATGCTGTTCCAGAACGGCGGCGTAGCTGCGTTTGGCTTTGCCGAAGTCGAGTGTCCATGTCCAGTTGCCCGCCACTTTTGCGGGCACCACCCACATGAAGAGCTGCGCGCCGTCAGTATCCACTGCGTCGGGCTTCCATGTCGGCCCAAGATCCCAGATCCGCGTCACGACGCGCGTACCGGGGCGCGCTTCGGCCATTATTTTCGGGCGGAGCATGCGCATGAGCTCGGGCCACAGCCACATCGCGATAATGTCGGCTTCCTTCAGGTCTGCGTCGAAGGCGTTCTGATGGAGAAACTGAACGCGCTTCTCGACCCCGGTTTTTATAGCGAGCTGACGCGCTTCGTTGACGAGCTTCTCATCGATATCTATTCCCCGGCCGCGAGCCGTCGGATTCAGCCGCACCGCCTCGAACACGATACGCCCGTCGCCTGAGCCCAGGTCGTAAACCACGTCTCCGTCCTTCAGCCCCGCAAGCTTGAGCATCCGCGGGACGTCTTCCTGCTCGGTCGGCACGAAAAGGGAGAACCGCTCCTGCGCGTGCAGGGGACACACAACGATCCCTGCCGTTATCAACATCACGGCGAGACGGCGGGCGAATTGCGAAGCTCTTGCGGGGGCGGTTAGTATCACGGGCGTGTAGGATTGTTGTTATGAATGCAGCGTCATTGTA
>JBKJPI010000306.1:0-14350 GCA_046595235.1 Burkholderiales bacterium
ATGATTTGCTGACCCAGGCTGCCCGTCAGCCGCTCACCGATCAACCTCGCCACGATATCGGTGGCGCCTCCCGGCGTGAATGGGACGACGAAGCGGATCGGGCGGGACGGAAACTGCGGTGCGGAATCAAGCGTGCCTGCCTCGGCTCTTCCGGACGCGAAGAAGGCGCTGGCTGCGGCGGCAAACACGAAGCTCGTGCCCGCGAACAAGTTGAGCACTCTGCACATCGTGGCGTCATCCCTTCGGCAAACGTCTAGTGTATAGCCCTCACGCTGCGGGGTACCTAAGCCGCCCAGGGATCCACGACTGGAATACTGAGATCGCTGAAGTGCCGCACGTTCCGAGTCGCGAGGGTTGCGCGACGCGCAATCGCAATACCGGCAATCTGCGTGTCGCGTATGTCGACCGTACGTCCCGACTTTTGCCGTTCCGCTGCTAATGATGCTGCCGCATGAGCAGCGGGCGTGTCGAAATCCAGGACGCGATTTTCGAGATCTTCCTGCACCAGTCGATCAAACGCTTTCTCCAGTGATTGTCGCCGGCGGCCTTTCGGCAGCAATGCGCAACCCAGGCGAGCCTCGAATAACGTGATGGTTGTTATCCACATGGAGTCGGCCGCCTGGTGGTCAAGCCACTCGATCACTGCGGTGTCGGGCGTTTTTCGCATAAGCGCCGACAGGACATTAGTATCCAGAATGATCACTTGTCGAAGCGCGCCGATCGTGGCGATTGTCCCCTCAATTCAGGCAGATCCGCATCGAGCCCGGCTTTCGCGAATCTGGCCGCAATGCGAGTCCCAAGCTTCCGCACAGGCCGCGATTCCGCCTTCGCAGCGTCGCGAAGGATGTGGCGGACTTCATCTTCCATACTGCGCCCATGCCGTTCGGCCCGACGTTTCAGCCGTGCCTTGACGTCGTCTTCGAGGTTGCGAACTAAGAACTGGGCCATAGCTATGCCTCATGGAGGAGTGTTAGATATCATGATATCTAACGGGCGCCCGGGCGGCAAGGCTGCATCTCCTTTCAACGACTTAGACGCCCACCGCAAAGAGGCCTACGACGCATAGCAGTCCCGCAGCCCACACCAGCGACCTCAACGTCGGCTTGTCGTAGATGTAGAAGAGCGTGTAAAGCACGCGCAACACAACGAAGCTGACTGCAAGCACGTCGATACAGTATTGAGGCGCACCGGCGAGGTGAGCGACGATCACGCCCGCCGCGAACGGCGGAAAGGCTTCGAAGCCATTGAGCTGCGCCCAGTACCCCCGCCTGCGCTGCGGAGGCAGCGAGTCCATCTGCGCCCGCGGCGCGTGGTTGTCGTAAGTCTTCGCTCCACCAGCCGAGAACTTTGCGTACGCGATTCCGATGTAAGGCACAAAGGCCGCCGCGAGGACCATCCAGTAGGCGATCGTCATCAAGTTAATCCGTGAAAGGTTTCGCACGACAAAATACGTTTAGTAGGCGCGCGCACCGATGTGTAATAGCATGAACGGCACATGAATGCTTAGCCTGCATGAAGGAGACGGCTTGGACACAACGCTCTGGATTATTCTGGGAGTCGCCGGCGCCGTAGGCGCCCTGTACCTGATCACGATGCGAATTCTCTACCGGCAAAGCCGGGAAACCGAACGGAACATCGACCACACCAAAGTGCGTCAATGGAAAGACGAAGACTGAGCGCATCCCCGTGGTAGTCGAGGTTGAACGTCTTACGAGGTCAGGCGCACTCGCCCGTAGGTAAGCGAGCGCCATAACCACTCGACGGGGCCCATCTGAAAGGCGCGCAACCAGAGCGGACACGCGAGCAGCAGGACGCCCCAGATGCCGAGGATAACGATCAGCGCGGACGCGGTCGTAAGCCGATCGTACAGTTTCAGGCCGTGCATGACTGCGAGGGCCAGCGCGCTTTGAACGAGATATGCAGTGAGCGCCATGCGCCCGACTGCGACGAGCGCACGCGGTACACCGCGGCGCAGCCATAGGAGCGACAGCGCGCAGAGGTAACCCACCGCCAGTATCGGCTCGCCGAGCACCTGTGCGAGGCCGGTCCAGCGAAGGATCCACGACGTCTCGCTCCATGGTGCGGCGCTGAAGCCGACCAGGGGCCCGAACCATCCAAGCACAAGGTTCGCCGGGAGCCCGATACCCAGGCCGATCCACGCGCCGTAGGTAAGCAAGTTGCGATGCGCCGCTGGATTGGTTGCAACGCCGGCGCGCGCGATGGCCAATCCAAATATGAAGAATGCGAGAAGCCACGGCCACGCATACAACTGACCGATCTGAAGCATTGGCGCCTGCCAGGCGTGCACGCCGATTACGTCGCCATACGAACCCGAGATGAATGCGGACAGCGCCTCCGCGCGTTGCTCGCCGGCTAATGTCGTGATCACAGCCGCTGGAGATTCCGTGGTCCCCGCCGCCTGAGCCTCTGTCGTGCTCCATAGATAGCTCAGCCCCAGTACCGTATACGCCGTCATGATCGCCCCGGACCACAGAAGGAGGCTCCGCCCGTGCAAGGTGACGAAGGGGAGCAGCGTAAATCCGGTGATGCCATACATGAACAGGATGTCGCCGGGATAAAGAAGCAGCATGTGCGCGATCCCGAAACCCATGAGGCAGACGTAGCGGCGCGCAAGCAGCGCGCGCGGTGACACGACCGGCGAGCGTCCGGCGATGAGACCGGCGCCGACGCCGAAGAGGATCGCCAGGCTCGATACGAACTTGCCCGTGCCAAGCCATCCAATCGCGAACTGAGCGATCCGCTCGGCCAGCGAACCGGCGGGGGAGACGGTGCCGTCGGAGAAGAGCGCAATCCAGTCCGGGCCCCTCATCACTTCCATGTTGACGAGCAGAATGCCCAGGACTGCGAACCCGCGAAGCGCGTCGAGGATCGGTTCGCGCTCGTGAGGTGAGGTCGGGGTCAAGCCGGCACGTCAGTCGCCGACATACGGTCGCGTATTGGTCTCCAGCAAGTGCCCACCACCGCCGCCCGCGTGCACCGTGACGCGCAGCCGCAGCGGCCTCCGCCGGACTTCACGATCGGCCTCTATTTGACGGCCTCGTGCGCCAGACCTGCGAGCGCCTTTGTCAGGTTCTCCACGACCGTGCCGCATTCGCTTATCGCGTGCCGACGAAGGAGCAACCGCGGGTCGTTGTACCCCAGCCAGACCTGACCCTTCGCATCCTCCCACGCGAGCGCTTTCATCGGCAGATCGATGCCCGCTGTTTGTGCGCATTCCATGAGCGGCGTGCCGCCCAGCGGATTACCGAAAATCAGCAGCTCGGTCGGACGCAGCGATTTGTCGATCTTCCTGGCGCCGGCGGCGTGGTCCACCCGGGCGAAGATAATCTGCCCCTTACCCTTGGCAGCCTCCTCGAAGCGGTTGATGGTTTCTTTCACACTGTGGCGGCTCGGCACGCTGATGAGGCCGTCGGCCGCGTGGACGGATGCTGAGCAGCCCAGCAGCACGGCGATTAAAAACACAAACGCAGTCGATCCCGATTTCATGCACTCACCCCCCAAAATCAATGAAAACTGCCGCAAACAAGACCTCGCGCTGCTGCCTTGCTTCCCATTAGTCCCTCATGACGCCTCAAAATCGAACCGTTTGCCGTTGACGTCGATGGTGCTGTTCAATGGAACCTGCTGCGTGATCAGCCCTTCAGCGAAGCAACCGTTCTTGGCATTGCGTATGAGGTGAGCGAGCTTGTCGGCCGGCGCATCGCTTTCGATTGCGAGGTGCGTATCGACGCCGTCCCAACGGTTGAACACCGTACCCTTGAGCACCGAACCGCCAAGGAATTTGCGAAAGCGAACTTTGCAGCTGGCTTTCGTGACCGTCATCTTCATCATGTGCGCGTACCGCGCAACCTGGGTGAGTAGTCAGAACCCCACGCCCATGGCCATGTAGGTCATGGGGGACGCGTATTTGTCCGTTCCGCCGATTCGTGCGGCCTCGTCGCTGAAAACCTCGAACTTGTCGAACGTGCCGCGCTTCAGGTGCATCTCACCCGCGACGACTTCGGTGTAAACCTCGTTGTCGGTAGTGACCCCCTGCGACGGGAGCTCCGGTTTGTCGATGATGCGGCTGCCGACTTCGGCCGGCAGGTTATTGCCATCTACGGGTTTTTCCATCTTCATTCCTCCAGGCGAACATGAATGTAACGAATTACGCATACGGGAGCCATCACGGCGAGCCGATTACTTATGCTTCGGACGCGTGCCGCGATCAACCGCTCATGCGGGTATTACTCGGCCTTAAGGCCGGCGGCTCTGATAAGGGGCCACCATTTGTCGATCTCTGCCTTGTGATGCGTGAAAAGCGCTTCCGGCGTCTGCTCTTCGCGCATCGGGATTTCCTGCCCGAGATCGGCGAACCGCTGCCGCACCGCCGGATCGGCAAGTGTCTCGACAAGCGCCGCATTGAGCTTCATGACGATTTCCTTCGGCGTGCCTTTCGGAAGCCAGATGCCGTGCCAGACGGCGGTGTGCATGCCGGGCACACCCGCTTCGTCGACAGTTGGGATGTCCGGCGCGGCGGCCTGACGCGTCCGGGCCGTGACTGCATACGCTCTGACTTTCCCGGCTTTGATGTGGCCGGTGACGTTCGAAATCTGGGTGACGTAGAGATCGATTTCCCCGCCGAGGATGGCCTGGAGCGCAGGCGCGCCGCCCCGATACGGGACGTACTGGAATTTCGCGCCGATCGTGTTCTGAAAGTAGATTGCGGCCATATGCGAGGCACCCCCGACTCCGCCCGTCCCCATCAGCACCTTGCCCTGATTCACGCCGATCCAGGCGATCAGCTCCTTAAGATTCCGGGCCGGAACGGCCGTCTTGGAGATGATGATCTGGGGATTGCTCGCGATCAGTGCGACCGGCTCGAAATCCGTCAGCAGATTGAACGGGAGTGAGTAGTACGCGCCGTTGACGACGTGCGTGCCCCAGTGCCCGATACTGACCGTGTAGCCATCGGGCGGTGCGCGGACAACTTTCGCCGCGCCGATGCTGCCGCCTGCGCCCGTCGTGTTGTCGACCAGCACGGGCTGACCGAGCGACTTTCGCATGCGCTCGCTCAGGATGCGCGCCAGCGTATCGGTAGGTCCCCCGGCCGAAAACGGCACCACGATCGTGATCGGCTTTGACGGGTAGGCTTGACCGACAGCTACAGGAGAGGCTGCGATCAAGACGGCGATCGTAAGGCAGGCAAGTAACGCTTTCATGTTCTCCTCCTTTGAGCTGGAGAAACGTCACGAGGCATCGGGAGCGGCCTTTCATGCGTCGACTCCGCTCGCGCTGTTCTCGACAAAAACGCGGGTTCAACGCAGAAACAAGCATATACCTGTCGGCTCGACAGACCCTCACCATTTCGAACACGCCCGGCTGGTGGCGTGATCGTCAGGTGTACCTTGCGAAGCATCGCGGATGCTGTTCGCATTTTCGCCGTCACGCAGCGCACTGCTTGGTCGGAAATTAGCGTGCTAAGCTCGTTGCCGGTCATGCCCTCCCCGCCTCCAGCCACAGCGGACCGAGACGACGTCCAGTTTCCCTACTGGCGCCGCAATCTCAAGATCATTCCGCTTTCGAATCTCCTCGCGAGCCTGGGCTTCAACATGGCGTGGCCCTTTCTGCCGCTGATGGTTCGCGGGCTCGGCGTCGAGCGCAATCTCGAGACGTGGGTCGGCAACATGATGCTGATGTTCTATGTCGTCAGCTTCGTCATCAATCCGATCTGGGGCGGCATCGCCGATCACTATGGCCGGAAGATCATGGTGCTGCGGGCAACGCTCGGCATGGGCTTCTGCATGGTTGTCCTGGCCCTGGCGCCTTCGCCGTTGTGGTTCGCTGTCCTCATCATGTTCATTGGTGTATTCAACGGCGCAACTGCCGCAGGTCTGACACTCCTGGTGGCGAACACGCCACCGCAGAAGCTGGGGCGCACGTTGTCGCTTGCGCAAACCGGCACCTTGGTCGGGCAGACGATGGGCCCGGCAGCGGGCGCTGTGCTGGCGATCGTCATCGAGCGCGAGCAATCGTTTTTCTTCATTGGCGGCGGCATGCTCCTTTTCGGCGGCGTGCTCGTCGCGATATTCGTTCGCGAAGTGAAGCAGCTCGCCCCCGGGCGCTGGCGGCTGCGGTGGATTGGACCGCTGCGCGAGCTGCTCGCAGTCCCGCGATTGGGTCCGCTCTATCTGCTGAGCTTCGTATTCGCCATGCTGTGGAGCGGCAATGTCCCCATCATGAGTCTCTACACACTGAACCTCCTTTCGGGGCAGCCGGTGGGCAGCGGTACGGAAGCGTTCTGGGTCGGCACTGTCGCCTTCGCACTTGGCGTCTCGGGGTTGATCGCGATGCCGCTATGGGGCCGCGCACTCGACCGCTACGATCCTGCCCGGGTGCTCGCATTTGCGACCGCGGCCGCGGCTTTGAGCCACGTGCCGTTGCTGTTCATCGAAACACCGCTGCAACTCGTTTTCGCGCGCGCAGCGTTCGGCCTGAGCGCCGCAGCAATGCAACCTGCGATCATCCGGCTGCTCAAGAAGCATGCCCCTGCAGGTATGGACGCGCGCGCGATCTCCTACGCGGCGGCGTTTCAATTCATGGCGATGGGGCTCGCGCCGTTCACTGCCGGCCTCATCGCGCCCCTGCTGGGGTTGCGCGCGTTTTTTGGGCTCACGATCGTGCTTACGATCGGAGGGCTCGTCCTCTGGCTTCGAAGCGCGCCTAAGTCTCAGTCTTGATGGCGAACCAGCGGCGCAAGGAAAGGAGGTTACGGAGGGAAACCATGGGTGTCCCTCCGTATCGTGCACCGGTGTAAGAACGCAGTGAGTATCACGGCGTTACGGAGGGAAACCTCGGTTTCCCTCTGTGTTGTTTATTCGTCCCGGCCTGCCGGTGGCAGGCCCGGTGGCGGCCGCATGGCCGCCATGAATTCGCCAAGGCGCACCTCGCGTTCGGGCGCCCATTCGGAGTTGAACACGAGCCGGTCCTTCGGAAACAGCAGGATGATCGTCGAGCCCAACAGGAAGCGACCCATCTCGTCACCTTTGGCGAACACCCAGTCGCCAGGCTGGTAGCGCCACTCAAGTACTTTGCGAGTGCCGGGCGGATTGATGACGCCATGCCAGACGGTCTCCATGCTGCCGACGATCGTCGCGCCCACGAGCACCAGCACGAAGGGTCCGAGATCGGTATCGAACACGCACACCGCGCGCTCGTTACGCGCAAAAAGCTCGGGGACGCCGCGCGCGGTCACGGGGTTCACCGAGAAGAGCGTGCCCGGCACGAAAATCATGCGCGTCAACCGCCCGGCGCACGGCATGTGCACGCGGTGGTAATCCTTGGGGCTCAGATAAAGTGTGGCGAAGCTGCCGTGGCTGAACTGTGCCGCAAGCTCGCGGTCGCCGCCAACCAGGCCCACTGTCGAGTAGTTATGGTTCTTCGCCTGGATGATGCGATCGTCGTCGATCGGCCCGAACTGACTGATTGCGCCGTCGACTGGACACACGTAGTCGGCGTCAGCAAGCGGGCGCGCGCCGGGACGCAAGGCGCGCGTGAAGAACTCGTTGAACGAGGGATAGCTCTCGATGTCCGGGTTCGCCGCTTCCTGCATGTTGACGCCGTAATGCCCGACGAACCAGCGGATGATCGCGGTGGTGATGCGCCCCGCTTTCGCGTTCGCGACCCAGCCGGCGAATGTGGTGATCGCCTGCTTGGGAAATACATACTGGGGTAGTACCGGAAGGCGGTCAGACACGCGATGGGGCCCGGAGTGGACGGAGGATGACCTGGCTGAAAGCGAAAGGCGTGCCCTTCGCGCGAACAATATCCCTTTACGCCATGAACTTTACTTCCGGAGCCGCCGTAACTTCCATTTCGGTGAGCCCGATCACCTCCTTCGCGGTAAAACCCGGCGCCACTGCGTCGATGATGAAACGCTTGCCGTCCCAGCGTAGTACCGCCAGATCCGTCACCACGTAACTCACGCAGCCCTGGCCGGTCAGTGGATACGTGCACTGCTTTCGGAGCTTCGGCCGGCCTTTGCTGTCGGTGTGCTCCATCACGATGATGAGATCGCCTTTCCCTGAAAGGAGGTCCATCGCGCCGCCGATGCCGCCCCGCCTCTTGTCCGTCGTGCTCCAGTTCGCGACGTTTGCCTTCTCGTCGACTTCGTACGCGCCGAGAATCACGGTGTCGATCCAGCCGCCTCGCGCCATTTCGAATGACGTCACGCTGTCGAAGAACGACGCGCCCGGCGAGAGCGCTACGTACTGACCCGCGGCGTTGAAAATATCCGGATCGATCTCACTTTCCTCTGTGAGCATCCGGCCGTAGCCGAGAACGCCGTTCTCCGCGTGAAGGATGACCTCGCGCTCCTGAAGATAATTCGAAACCATCGTCGGGATGCCGACACCGAGGTTCACGTACGTGCCTTCGCGCACCAGCTTCGCCGCATTTTTGGCGATGCCCTGACGCGTGAGGCCCGGCTTGTCGCCGTAGAGCCGCGGTTTGTCTGACGGACGGCGCTCAGGGCGCTTCCATAGTTTCGCGGCCGGATCCTTGCGGGTTTTCAATACGCGCTGAACAAAGATGCCCGGCAGATCGATCAGCTCCGGCGGGATCTCTCCGGGTTCGACGATCTCGTCGACTTCCACGATCGCGCACTTCGCTGCTTTGGCAAAGCTCGGGTTGAAGTTCTGATTGCCGCCGCGGAACTGCACGTTACCGAGCCGGTCGGCGCGGTAGCCTCGGCAGAACGCAAAGTCGACGTTGATCGCATATTCGAGCACGTGCGGCTTGCCGTTGAATTCGCGGATCTCACGGCCTTCCGAAAGCGCGGTGCCGACGCTCGTCGGCGAATAGAAAGCGGGAATTCCCGCGCCGCCCGCACGGCAGCGCTCCACGAGAATGCCCTGAGGCACGACCTCGACGTCCATCTTGCCTTCGACGATCTGCTGCTCGGCTGCGGTCGGAGTACCCGCCCGTATCGAAAACGCCGCGATCAGCTTCTTTACCTGGTTGTTCTCGGCCAGGACCTGCCCGCGGGTCGCGCCAGGGTCACCCAGGGAGTTGCATACCAGCGTCAGATCCTTCGTGCCCTTCTCGCGTAGCGCAACGAGCAGGTTCGTCGCGAATCCATGATTCACGCTGAACCCCGCAATCGCGATTGTGGATCCGTTGTCGATATCGGCAATAGCTTCCTCGGGCGAGGCGACGACTTTATTCACTGCGGCTTTCCTCCGGTGGGATGGCAGAGCTTATTTGAAGTGACTTCGCGGTGCCTCCAATTGTGCAATGAATATGCGCCGCGTGGCGATCCTTCGTGATTTCCTGACGTGGCGCGGCATCGCAGCGGTTTCAGTTTGTGCGGTGGCGCATGAGCGATTAAAGTTTCGAGACCGGTCTGAAGCAGACGCCACTGAGAGCGGGCCTGCAACCCACGGGAGACCATGCGCGAAATCAACAACAAGGGGCTCGACCTCATCAAGAGTTTCGAGGGGCTGGCCGATGGCGATGCGTCCACCGTCAATCTCGACCCTTACCGCGATCCTGCGGACATCTGGACGATCGGCTGGGGACACGCGATTCGTCTGGGCGATGAGTACCTGCGTGGCGGGCACAACCGCGCGGCCGCTCGCGCGCTGTACCCGGGAGGCATTACGGTCAGGCAGGCCGAGCAACTGCTTCGCGGCGATCTGCTGGACACGTGTCGCGACGTGGAGTCGCTGGTCGAAGTCGAACTTACCGACAACGAGTTCGCGGCGCTCGTCAGCTTTACGTTCAACGTCGGGCGCGGAAATCTTTCGCGATCGACTCTGCTTCGGAAACTGAACGAGTACGACTACGAAGGCGCCGCAGCGCAATTCCACGTCTGGATCAAGGCGGGCGGCAGAGTGCTCCGGGGTCTCGTGCGGCGGCGCGCGGCGGAGGCGGCGCTGTTCGCGTCCTGAGCGAGTAGGCTCAACGCGCTTCCGCACGTTCCGCTACCGCAAGTACGACGTATGCGATACCATGAATACGCGCCTTCCCCGCCTCAACGAGACTCAATAAAGTCGGAGCCGCTCGCTGACACGTCATTACCGCCCGCCGCTGCATTCGATGCGAATACGCATCGCTTATCGGCTATAGTTCTTTGCAATGGCGACCGCCTCCGAAATCCTGAACGCGCGCGTGCTTCTCGTCGACGACGACGACGAAAACGTGCAGGTGCTCGCGAACCTGCTTCAGCACGCCGGCTACACGAACGTCAGCTCGACGACGGATCCGTGCCAGGTGTGCCCGATGCACGACGCGCAGCGCTTCGACCTCATCATGCTCGACCTCCAGATGCCCCGGATGGATGGTTTCGAGGTGATGGAGGCGCTGAAAACAATCGATCCCGATAGTTACCTCCCGGTGCTTGCGGTCACCGGTCAAGCGAGCCACAAGGTTCGAGCGCTCAAAGCCGGAGCCAAGGACTTCGTGAGCAAGCCGTTCGATTGGGACGAAGTGCTGATGCGCGTCCACAACATGCTCGAAGTGCGGCTTCTGCATGAAGACGTGCGCAAGCACGCGAAGACGCTCGAATCAATGGCGCTGCAAGACCCGCTGACGGGACTCGCGAACCGCAGGCTCCTGCCCGAGCGCGTATGGATGGCCATGGCGCATGCGCGACGCAACAGAAGCGCGATGGCGGTCCTGTATCTCGATCTCGACGGTTTCAAGGAAATCAACGACACCCGCGGGCACGCGGCCGGTGACCAGCTGCTCAAGCTCGTGGCAACGCGGCTCGTCGCCACCGTGCGCGAGGAAGACACTGTCGCGCGACTCGGGGGCGACGAGTTCATGATCGCCCTGTGGCATGTGATCGGTCTCGACGACACCGCCATGGTTGCGTCGAAGCTGATCCAGGCGGTATCGCAGCCGTACGACATCGAAGGCCATTCCGTGATCATCACGATCAGCCTCGGTGCGAGCATCTATCCCATGCACGGCATGGACGCCGATGCGCTCATGAAAAGCGCTGACACGGCGCTGTATGAAGCCAAGCGCTCCGGGAAGAACACCTACAGACTGGCTCGCACAGGTAGTTAGCAGTCGCGGAGGGCGTATGGTGACGAGTTTCGAGATCGACCGGCGGGAGGTCGTGCTCGGCGGCAGGGCTTTCGGCGTTGCCGGTGCTTATGAAAAAATCGTCGGAACCGTCCGCTTCGCCGCAGATCCCGCGCATCCGCTGCACGCGCAAATCACCGACATCGGGCTGGCACCGAAGAACGCCCGCGGCCTGGTCGAGTTTTCCGGCGACTTCTACCTGCTGAAACCGGTTGATACCGGCAAAGGAAACCGCAGGCTTCTCCTCGACGTTCCCAATCGCGGACGCAAAGTCGCGATCGAAGTCTTCAACAGCACGCCGCGTGTCGCAGATCCGGCAACGCCGGAGCACTTCGGCAACGGCTTCCTGATGCGCCACGGGTATACGGTGGCGTGGGTGGGATGGCAGCCGGACGTCCCCCGCAAAGACGGAATGATGGCACTCGATGTGCCGCATGCGGAAGGTGTCACGGGGTTCGTCCGCACGCAGCGAAGACCCAACGAGCCGACCGACACGCTGCCACTCGCTGACCGTTACCACGTCCCGTACCCGACGATCGATCTCGAGGACCCGCAGGCGCGCGTCGTCATGCGTGAGCGGTCGGGTGCTCCCGCCGTCGAGTTACCCCGCGCGCAGTGGCGCTTCTCCGACGCGGGACATGTCGAGCTGCAAGGCGGTTACAAACCCGGCGCGATTTACGACTTCATTTATCGCTCGAAGAACCCGCCGGTCGTGGGTCTTGGCTTTCTCGCGGTTCGGGACATCGGCGCGTGGCTTCGATTCGGCGATTCCGACAGCGGGAACCCGTGCGCAGGAGCGCTCGAGCGCGCATATCTCTTCGGCCTTTCACAAAGCGGCCGGCTCCTCCGTCATATGCTTTTCCTCGGCCTCGACGAAGATGAGGATGGCCGCATGGTCTTCGATGCGGTGATTCCCCACGTTGCAGGATCGCGCAAAGGTGAATTCAATCTGCGCTTCGGCCAGCCGTCGCTCAACGTAAATGCTGCCGTCGGAAGTCTGCCGCCGTTTAATGATGAAGCGGTGTTCGAGCGCATTGCGAAGCGCGGACGCACGCCGAAAATATTTGCGATGAACTCGACGCCCGAATACTGGCGCGGCGACGCGTCGCTGATTCACACCGATATCGAAGGGGTGCGAGACGCAGAGCCGGCGCCGTTCGTGCGCACTTATCTCTTCGCCGGCACGCAGCATACGCCCGGCGCCCTGCCCCCGCTGGCAGCGAACTCGAGCACCGGCGATCGCGGGCACCATGTCTTTAATATCGTCGATTACTCGCCGCTCCTGCGAAACGCGCTGGTGAACATCGATCGCTGGGTCAGTGAAGGCATCGAGCCGCCGCCGAGCCGATTCCCCCGCCTCGCGGATGGAAGCGCGGTCGAGGCGGAGACCCTCGCTGCGTTCTACGGCACCGTTCCCGGCGCACGCTTTCCCGCACGCGTCGTGCGCCCGTCCCGCATGGATTTCGGTGCAGACGTCGCACGCGGCATCGTCGCTTATCCACCGAAGATGGGCGCTCCGTACAAGTCGTACGTCTCCGCGGTGGATGCCGACGGAAACGAAGTCGGTGGCGTGCGCCCGATCGAGCTTCAGGCGCCGCTTGCGACCTTCACGGGCTGGAACACGCGCCACGCCGACACCGGGGGCGCAGGCGACCTCATGTCGATGAACGGCTCGACGCTGCCGTTTCCGCTGACGCAGGCCGACCGTGAGCGCACCGGAGACCCGCGGCTTTCAATCGCGGAACGCTATCCGTCGCGCGCCGCCTACCTCGAAAGCGTTCGCGAGATCACGCGCGGGATGATCGCCGAACGTCATGTACTCGCCGAAGATCTGGCGGCGATCGTCGACCGCGCGGGAAAGCGCTGGGACTGGATCCACACGCTGTAGCGACGATGCGTTATTCCGGACCCGTCCGCGCCGACTTGTTCAATCTGGCGACGTGCAGTTAATCCGCGCGGGCTCCAGACGCTTTCACGACCTTCTCCCACTTCGCGGTTTCGTTCTTCACAAAAGCCATGAACGCTTCCGGCGAATTGCCGATCGGCTCTGCACCGAGCTCGAGGAAACGCCTGCGCGTATCCGGGGTGCTGAGAACCTTCACGGTCTCCGCGTTGAGGCGCGTGAGATGCGGGCGTGACATTCCCGGCGGACCCCAGAGACCGAACCAGAGATCGGCGTCGTAACCCGGCACGCCCGCCTCCGCGATGGTCGGCACGTCCGGCAGCACGCTTGCGCGCTTAGAGCCTGAAACGCCGAGCGCTTTGACGCGACCCGCCTTGATGAAGGGGAGCGCGGCGGGCGGCACATCGAAGAGAACCTGGATTTGTCCTGAAAACATATCGGGATAGACGAGCGCGGTTCCCTTGTACGGGATATGCACCATGTTGATTCCCGCGAGGAGCTTCAGTAGCTCACCGGAAAGGTGGAACTGCGTGCCGATGCCGGATGAGCCGAAATTCAGGAAACCCGGTTTCGCTTTGGCGAGGCCGAGCAGCTCTTTCACCGAATTCGCCGACACCTGCGACGCGACCATGAGCACCGTCGGCGATGTCGCGATGCCCGTGATGTGGGTGAAGTCCTTCACCGTGTCATAGGGCCGCTTGATGTAAAGACTCGGTCCGATTGCGTGCGTGCTGGTCGTTCCCATAATGATCGTATAACCATCAGGCTGCGCGTCGGCAGCGATGCGTGAGCCGATCGTACCGCCGGCACCGGCGCGATTGTCCACCACCACCTGGTGCTTCAGGCTTTCGGAAAGCCTCTGGGTCAGGATGCGGGCGAGAATGTCGGTCGCGCCGGCAGCGGGAAATGGCACGATCATGCGAACCGGCCGGGTCGGATAATCCTGCGCGTGAACGGCTGGGCACTGAGTGGCTGCGGCAAGCCCCAATGCGGCGGCGAGAGTGCTTTTGAGCATGTGTCGGTAACCTTTTTTGTCTTGGCGTCAGACGGAACGAGGAGCGCGAGCAGCGATGGTCATGAGAAGATCATCACGGGGGGCGGGCAATGCTTCCACAACGAGGATAAACGATGAACCCGTTTCATACTGCTCAGTTTTTCTGCGGAGTTGCCGTCGCGGCCGCTCTTACCTTCAGTCCCTGCGCCGCGGCGCAATCCGGACAAGACTGGCCCGCCCGACCCATCCGCCTGATTGTTCCTTTCGCGCCCGGCGGCAGCAACGATATCGTCGGCCGCATCGTCGCGGCGCAGCTCACCGAGCGCCTGGGGAAAACCGTCGTCGTGGACAACCGCGGCGGC
>JBKJPI010000324.1:0-6101 GCA_046595235.1 Burkholderiales bacterium
ACCCGCTGCCGACCTTGAGGCCGTAAAGAAGCTCTACGACATGGGCACTGAGCGTCACCGCAACGGGCGCCGACTTGTTGGCGCCGGGGAGCGGACCAGCTACGCGCCCTCAAGATCAGGGGCATACCGGCTGCTCGCCGCCCAGATGGCTCCGTGAGTGTGATCCGAGTTCACCTTGCAACCCCTGCCGCTTCTGGCCCACAATCCGAGCCACGGCTCCGCTCTGAGAGGCAAAATGGGTAGGACGCGAAAGCACAACAGGGGACTTCCGCGCCGGGTGTACATCCGGAACGGCTCGTATTACCTGGTCGATATCTCGGGCCGCTGGCACTGTCTTTGTCGCGTTTCCGAGGGCGAGCCAGCGATGTATGCCGCACTGGCTGTAGCCCTGAAGGGTGAGCCACGCAAAGGAGACATGCGGTCTGCCCTCGCCAGATTTCAATCAGTCCACCTGCCTCCCCTCGCCTACACGACCCGCAAGGAATACGAGCGCAATTACGAAGTGATCGCCAACGAATTCGAGGACTTCGATGTAGCCCAGGTGCAGCCGCGGCATATCGTGAAATTCCTTCGACTTTTCGATGCAACACCGACAGCACGCCGGCAATACAAAGCGAGGCTCTCCACGTTTTTCCGATGGTGCGTCACCGAGGAAGGCGTTCGCACCGATAACCCCTGCAGCGAGGTGCGTGTCAAAACTCCGCCTCGCCACAAAACCAAATGGACGGATGCGCTGTTCCACGCGGTGCGCGAAAAATTATCGGACGTGATGCAGTGTTACCACGACCTGTCATTTCTGCTGTACCAGCGCACGACAGACGTGCGGTTGCTGAAGCATTCGCAGATCGGCAAGGACGTGATTCATTTCAAGCCGTCAAAAACCATGCGCTCCAGCGGGCTCGAAGTCGATGTGCCAATTACCCCGGAGATTCAAGCCGTGCTCGATCGCGCTGCCAAGCTGGCCAAGGTGCAGGCCGGCCCAGGCGGTGACGCCTTCGTGATCCAGACAGGCGACGGTGACGCCTTCACCCGCAGCGGGATCTATTCGGCCTACATGCGCGCTGACAAAGCGCTGCACGGCGGCAAGCCCATAGGATTGAATCCGAAGTCCCTGCGCCCCTACGCAGCCACGACAGCCACGAAACAAGGTTTCAGCAAGGAACAACTGCAGGTTGCGCTGGCCCATACCAGCATCGCTACGACCGAGGGCTATGTGCACCAGCACGAGGTGCCGTTAAGCCCGATTGCTTTACGGCCACCGAAACGCGGAAAAGACTGATTTTGGAGGGAGTGTCCAAAATAGTTTTGGACACTGATTAATTTTTAATCAGCATCCATCACTAAGTCTTTGATTATTTGGTCGGGGCGAGAGGATTTGAACCTCCGACCACCTGCACCCCATGCAGGTACGCTACCAGGCTGCGCTACGCCCCGAGGGTAGAAATTATAGCAGAGCCATCCCGCTGATTTCCGATGCGCTCCCGCTTCACCCCCGGCTTACGCCTGCTCAACAGAACTACGCGCGCAGCAGCTCGAGAACGCCTTCGATTTCCTTGCGGAAGTTGATGCCCGGCCCGCGCGCGGAACGCGGTGCCTTGGTCGGCTCTGCCACTAGCTCGTCGAGCCGATTACGCGCGCCGCTGATCGTGAAGCCCTGATCGTAGAGAAGCTCGCGAATGCGGCGGATGAGAAGCACTTCGTGGTGCTGGTAGTAGCGGCGGTTGCCGCGGCGCTTCACGGGCTTCAGCTGGGTGAATTCCTGCTCCCAGTAACGCAGCACGTGCGGCTTCACGCCGCAGAGCTCGCTTACTTCGCCGATCGTGAAGTAACGCTTCGCCGGGATCGGCGGAAGCGGTCCCTTAGTGTGGTTGTGGTTGCTCGTTTCCATCGCCGTAGTGCTCTTCCACCATCGCTTTGAGCTTCTGGGAGGCGTGGAAAGTAACCACGCGGCGTGCCGTGATGGGAATCTCTTCTCCGGTCTTGGGGTTCCGGCCGGGCCGCTGAGGCTTGTCGCGGAGCTGGAAATTGCCGAAACCGGAGAGCTTAACGCCGCGTCCGGTCTCCAACGCGGTGCGAACTTCTTCGAAAAAGGACTCCACCATGTCCTTCGCCTCGCGCTTATTGAAGCCTACTTTCTCAAAGAGCAGGTCAGCCAATTCAGCTTTCGTTAAGGTCATCATTTTTCCCTTCCTCAACGAAGCTTTGCGTTGAATCGTTCTTGTAGGGTCTCACGTAGCTGCACGAGAGCCGATTCCACTTCAGGGTCCGTCAGAGTTTTTCGAGTATCCTGAAATAAGACCATGAATGCAAGACTTTTTCTGCCCTTTTCCAGGTCTTTTCCACGGTAAACGTCGAAGAGCCGGACATCGGTCACGATGGGCGGCGCGGCGCGCCTCAGAACCTCTATTACGGCCGCATGTTGGACGCTTTCATCGAACAGTGCGGCAAGGTCCCGACGCACGGGCGGCACCTTCGCGATCTCGTGATATGCCGGGATCTGCGCGGCCGCGAGCGCTTCAAACTCCATCTCGAAAACGAGCGGGGGCAGCGGAAGGTCGTATTTCTGCTGCCAGCGTGGATGAAGCTCGCCGATCCAGCCGACCGCGATGCCGCCGCAAAGAACCCGGGCCGATTTTCCCGGATGAAGCGCAGGGTGCTCGGCAGCTTCGACCTCAAAACCGCGCGGCGCCATCAATGTTTCCAGGTCTGCCTTGGCATCGTAAAAGTCGACTCGCCGTGCCGCAACGCCCCACTGCTCCGGTAGGGCATCACCGTACGCAGCAATGCCGACGCGAACAGGCTGCACGTAGTCGGCGCCGGCGCGTCCAAAACAGCGGCCGATTTCGAATACGCGAACGCGGCTCTGTCGATGACGCACGTTGAACGCGACGTTCATGACCAGGCCCGGAATGAGGCTGGAGCGCATCACGCTCATCTGACTTGCAATCGGATTCGCCAAAGCAATCGGATTCGCGTTCCCGCAAAAGTCCTCTTCCCAACGCCGATCGATGAAGCTGTAAGTGACGACTTCATGGTAATCGCGGAGCGCGAGCTTTGCGCGCAAGCGCGTGCGCGATTGGGTCGCTTCGGGCGCCGGGCGCATCGTTGCGTGTGCAACCGGGGCCGCAGCGGGTATGTGGTCATAGCCGCGAATGCGAGCGAGCTCTTCGACCAGATCTTCCTCGATCGCGATATCGAACCGATACGCGGGCGGCCTCACCGTATAGGTGCTGTCACCGGCTTCGAACTCGAAGCCCAGACGTTGAAGAATTTGGGCGGCCTCACCGGGCTGCAGCGTGATGCCCAGCAGACGCTCGGCACGGTCGAGGCGAACTTGCACCGGGCGTCGTTCAGGCAGCTTGCCGAGAGCTTCGGATACCGGCCCCGCCCGTCCGCCGCAGATCTCGAGCACGAGCCCGGTTGCGCGATCGAGCGCGCGTGCGGTTTGCTCGAAGTCGACACCGCGCTCGAAGCGGAAGGATGACTCGGAGCCGAATCCCAGGAGACGCGACTTTCCAGCAATTGCGTCGGGTGCAAAGAACGCGCTCTCGATGAATATCTCGCTCGTCGCATCACTGACTGCCGTCGATGCGCCGCCCATGATGCCTGCGAGAGCGAGGCCTTTCCGCTCATCGGCGATCAGAAGATCTGCAGGGTTGAGTGCCGGCGTTTGACCGTTGAGAAGCTCGAGCGTCTCGCCTTCGCTCGCGCATCGAACCCGAATACCGCCTTCGAGCCTGGCCGCGTCGAACGCATGCAAAGGCTGCCCGAGCTCGAGCATGACGTAATTCGTGATGTCGACCACTGCGCTGATCGCGCGAATGCCACTGCGCTCGAGACGCGTCGACATCCAGCGCGGCGTCGCCGCGGCCGCGTTCACGCCATGCACCAGCCTGCCGCAATAGCGCGGACACGCTTCGGGTGCATCGAGCGTGACGGACAACGTGTCTGTAATCGACGCTTCGATTGCAGCGTGCGGCGCTCTCTTGAGCGGCGCGCCGGTCACTGCAGCAACTTCGCGCGCGACGCCAAGAATCGAAAGGCAATCGCCTCGGTTCGGCGTTGGCTTCGTCGTGAGGATCTTATCGTCCAGATCCAGCACCTTGCGCACGTTTTCACCCACCGCCGCGTCGCCGGGCAGCGCCATCAATCCCGATGACTCGTCGCTCAGTCCAAGCTCTTTCTCCGAGCAGAGCATGCCGTGAGACTCGACGCCGCGCACCTTTGCGGCCTTGATCTCGATGCCCGGAAGTTTCGCCCCGACGAGCGCCGTCGGCACCTTCATGCCCACGCGCACGTTCGCCGCGCCGCACACGATCGAAACCGTTTCCTGACCTACGTCCACTTCGCACAGTGAGAGCTTGTCCGCACCTGGATGCTTCTCAACCTTGAGCACCTCACCCACAACGACTCGATCGAATAGGGGCGCCGCCGGATCGATCTCCTCAACTTCAAGACCGGAGAAGGTGAGCGCATTCGCCAGGCTTTGCGTATCAAGCGGCGGATCGACGAAATCGCGCAGCCAGTTTTCGGAGAATTTCACGTGAACTGCCGCAAGAACCGGAGGCGTTTTAGTTCCGACATAACCTGAAGGTTAGTCTCCACTGAAACGACCTCAGTTGCGGCAGTCACGTGAACTGCCGCAGAAAGCGGAGGTCGTTTTCAAAGAAGAGCCGCAGATCGTTGACGCCATAGCGCAGCATCGTGAGACGATCGAGACCCATGCCGAACGCGAAGCCCTGGAATTTCTCACCGTCGATCTTCACGTTCCTGAGTACGGCCGGATGAACCATGCCGCAGCCACCGATTTCGAGCCAGCGGTCGCCAAAGCTCATGTCCACTTCGGCGGAAGGCTCGGTAAAAGGAAAGAAGGATGGACGAAAGCGCACTGCGAGATCGTCGCGCTCGAAGAAGCGCTTCAGAAAGTCTACCAGCACGCCTTTGAGATCGGCAAAGGTGATGTGCTCGTCGATCCACAAACCCTCGACCTGGTGAAACATCGGCGAATGAGTCGCATCCGAATCCACACGATAGACGCGTCCTGGCGCGATGATCTTGATCGGCGGCGGGTTCTTTTCCATGTAGCGAATCTGGATCGGCGACGTATGGGTGCGCAGGAGGTGCTTTCCATCGGCGAGGTAGAACGTGTCGTGCATCGAGCGCGCCGGGTGATTCTCCGGCTGATTCAGCGCCGTAAAGTTGTAGTAGTCGCTCTCGATCTCCGGGCCGTCAGCGACTTCGAATCCGAGCGAATGAAAAAGTGTTTCGATGCGCTCGAGCGTGCGAGTCACCGGGTGCACGCTGCCGACACCCGCGCCTCTTCCAGGTAACGTCACGTCGAGCGCTTCCTCCTTCAGCCGCGCTTCGAGCTTCGTCGACTGGATCGCTTCGCGTCGCGCACGCAACGCTTCCTCGAGCTTGTCCTTTGCGTCATTGAAGCGCACACCCATGGCGGGCCGCTCTTCGGCAGTGAGTTTGCCGAGCGTCTTCCGAAGCTCGGTAATTACGCCGGTCTTGCCGAGATAGCGCGCCTTCGCACCTTCGAGTGCGTCGGCGTCGTCGATCCCCGCGAAGAGATCGAGCGCTTCCTGAACTATTGCATCGACGTCTTGCATGGCTTGGGTGATGCCATCGCACTTAAAGGAGTGGGTTCAAGGAGGAAACCTGGTTTGCCTCCCTCACGTTTCTGGCGAGCCTGCGTAGCAGGCGAAAAAAAGGAGGCTGGTTCGCAGCCTCCCTTTTTGTGCTGCGATTCTCTACGCCGCGTGCAGCGTCGCCTTTGCCGCTTCGACGAACTTTGCGAAACCCGGTTTATCCAGAACCGCGATATCCGCGAGCACTTTGCGATCGACTTCGATCTCCGCTTTCCTCAGCGCGTTCATGAACACGCTGTAGCTCAAGCCGTGCTCGCGCGCTGCAGCGTTGATCCGCGTGATCCAGAGCGCGCGGAACACGCGCTTCTTGTTGCGGCGATCGCGATACGCATACTGCCCGGCGCGCATGACCGCTTCGTTTGCGATCCGGAATACATTTCCGCGACGGCCGCGGAAACCTTTCGCGGCCTTGATAACTTTCTGATGCTTGGCGCGTGCGGTGACGCC
>JBKJPI010000499.1:0-5480 GCA_046595235.1 Burkholderiales bacterium
GCGGGCTGAGTGGCGGCGTATAGGCCTTAGCGCGATCAACGCCTTTGTCGTTCAGCGCGGTGTAGGTGTATTTCACACCGGGTTCAGGCGTGAAACCGTTGATGAGCTCCTCAACGCACGCCATCTGCGGCGTGTATTTCGGGCTCACGAAGGAGCCGACGTTGATCTCCCTCAGCCCGGTCTTCGACAGCGCATTGAGCAGACGGATCTTCGCCGCGACGGGGATGTCGGCACTCTCGATCTGCAAACCGTCGCGCATGCCTTCTTCGGTGTGAACGATCCTGGGATAAGCGGGCATAGTTGGCTCCTTGGTGTGACGTATCAGGTGAGAACCGGCTGAGCGCACAGTCCTCTCCGGCGCGTAGTGAAGAGTATTGTGGGCCGCCCTTGCGTGGAAGGCGGCGCTTGAGCGGAAAGATAGCACAGGCGAAATTTTGCGGCGAACTTCGCGCGGGGCAGGCTTTTGATCGTGAAGGCGCTAGTAGAGCTTCACCTTGATGTGTTTGATCTGGCGCTCGACCTCTTCGTAGTCGCGCGCGAAGGACGCCTTGAATGCATCGGGCGTCCTCGGCTCGGCAGCCTGGCTGCCTTCCGCCGCAAGCTTTTGCGCCATTTGCGGGGAGTTCATGAATTCACTTACGTAGCGGTTGATTGCATTGATGATCGGCCGCGGCGTGCCCGCCGGCGCGAAGAGGCTGTAACTATTCGTTATCTTGAATCCGGGAAAGCCCTGCTCGGCGACGGTGGGGAGGTCGGGCAATGCCGGCATGCGTTTCAGGCTCAGCGCGGCAAGGGGGCGCGCCTTGCCGCTCTTGATCGCCACGCCTGCCGAGATCAGGAGGCCGGGGTACATATGGATTTCACCCCCCATGAGTGCGACAAGCGCTTGTCCGCCGCCCTTGTAAGGCACGTGCACGAATTTCGCGCCCGACTGTGCAGTGAGGAATTCCAGGCCCACATGGGCCACCGTGCCAACGCCAGAGCTTCCGTAGCTCAGGGGCTGATTCATTGAGAGGGCAATCAGCTCCTTCACGTTCTTCGCGGGTACTGCCGGGCTCACGATCAGGATGTAAGGCTGCACCGCCATCGGCACGACCGGGTCGAACGCCTTGCGAACGTCGAACGCCACGCGCTTCGTGATGCCGACGATCCGCAGCGTATCGGTGCCGGCGAGAAAGGTATAACCGTCGCGCGCGGATTTTGCCGCGATCTCGGTTGCCAGTACCGTTCCTCCACCCGCGCGGTTGTCGATGATGACTGATTGCCCCCAGCGTTCGGTGAGCATTTGCCCGACCGACCGCGAAATCAGGTCGAGCCCGCCGCCAGGCACTACCGGAACGATGATCCGTATCGGCCGAGTGGGGTAGCCGGGCGGCGCGTCCTGAGCGCGGCCGGAGGCATGCCACACGAAACTCACGAGCAGTAACGCGCCGATCAGCACCCGAAATCCGCCGCGTCTCATCATCGAGTGCGTGTCCCCGATTTTATTGAGGCTCGATGCGTGCGGCCCTGACCACGGCCCCCCAACGCTCTGTTTCACGCTTGTGGAAGTCCGCGAAGTCGGCGGCGGTGCCGCTTGCACCGACCATGTAGGTGCGGCGCAAATGCGCCTGAGCCTGGGGTGTCTTCATGTGACGTTCGATGGCGGCGCTCCACCGCTGAAAGAGCGGGGCCGGGAGCCTCCTGGGACCGTAGATGCCATACCACACCGTCGCTTCGAATCCAGGTACGCCGGACTCCGCGACCGTGGGTAAATCCGGCGCAAAGTCAGCACGCTGTGCGCTCGACATCGCGAGCGCTCGCAGTTTGCCCGCCTTCACGTGTGGCAATAACGTGCCCGGCGTGTTGAAGTGAATTTTGACCTGTCCGCCCATGAGATCCGAGATCGCCGGGCCGCCGCCTTTGTACGGCACGTGAAGCACGTCGATTTGCGCCATGGACTTGAACATCTCGAGAGTGAGATGGGTCGTGGTACCGACGCCCGAGGAGGCGCCGGTGATTTGCCCGGGCTGTGCTTTGGCCAGCGCAATCAGCTCCTGAACCGACTTCGCCGGCAAACCTGCGTTGACGACGAGCACGAAGGGGCTGACTGCGGCAAGGGCAACGGGGCGCAGATCGCGTATGGGATCGAAGCGCATGTTCTTGTACATACTCGTCAGTATTGCGATCGTCGAGCTGGTACAAAGCATCGTATAGCCGTCAGGCTCTGCGCGCACGACGATCTCGGTGCCGATCAGCGTGCCCGCCCCGGGCCGATTGTCGACGATCACCTGATGACCCCAGATCTCGGAGAGGCCGGCGGCAAGCGATCTGCCCACCAGATCGACCGATCCGCCAGGCGTATAAGGATTGATCATGCGCACGGGTCGATTCGGAAAGTCCGATTGCGCCTGTACGCAGGTTCCCCAGCCGAACATCACCGCAGCGCACGCGGCGCAGACCGTCGGGAGCCGGAATTGTGCCGAGGCTTGCATGCTCGTTTCCTTGTGAGTTGGCGTGAGGGTGCGCGCTGGGGTCAGCTCGCAGCGCGCAGCAACGCGCCTGCGTGCCCCGCGGCATCGCGAGGCGGGATCAACGTGTCGACGACTGTCCGTACATCCTGCGCCTTGTCCAGATCCATGATCGCATTGAGCGCCGAGTCGACCTGCGTCGGATTTAGTACGGCGCCAGCCAGCATCCTGAACTTGTCGAACACGGCTTCCCGTGTTTCCCAGCCGTAGGTGTCGCCGCGTCCGCCGTTGGCTTCGATGCGCGGTGCGCTCAGGCGCTCCCCGTTCTTCAGCGTGACAGTGAGCTCGCACCAGTGTCCACCGCCGCGAGAACGGTGCGGCCGCCCCACGGCATCGGGGTCCTGTGTGATAGTCACCCTGTGCAGCATGTCCTGCACCGCCGTCCGGCTGGCGGCTTCATCGGTAAAACTGGAGAGATCCAGTTTGCCGCCATCGACGATGATGGAAGACACGGTATACCAGGTCGAAAACTTGCCCTGCAGGCCGGACTTGGGCCAGCGCAAATTCGGCGCCATGCATGAGGGCTCGTAGGTCGTAACGATGTCCACCGATTCGACATCCTCGGGCCTGAAGGGATGCGTCTTCAGCAAATGCGTGATGGCGGTGTTGGCGCCGTGGGTACCGCCGCAGCAGGGCCAGATCTTGATGGAAATGCCATTCGCAACGTGCTTACCGCTGCCCATCAGTGCCCACGGGTTACCGAGATGGCGCGGGACGTTGCTCAGATGCATCATTTCCTCGCCGTACACCGCCGCGTAGCCAAAGCGATGCTCCATGATATCGGGGTTGGCCTCATATCCCTTGTGCGCCATCTTCGCGGCTGTAACCCCTGCGCGGCAGGCGTTACCGGGGTGAAAAGGTTTCGTCATGGTGCCAAAGTTGCCGCGCAAACCGGACGCCTGGCTCGCGCCGATCCCCAGGGCCATGCGCGTCTGCATCTCGTCCAGGCCGAGCATCTTCGCGGCCGCCGCGGTGGAGCCCAGGGTGCCCATACTGGAGGTGTTGTGCCAGCCTTTGCCGTAGTGGTCTTCGCCCATGCTGAAGGTGATATTGGCCGTGATGTCGAAACCGACGAGGTAAGAGAGCAGCGCCTGCTTACCCGTGGTGTGCAGTTCTTCCCCCAGGGCGAGAACCACGGGCATCAGCAGCACGGCCTGGTGGCCGGCGGCGAAATCGTCGAAATCCTCCGAGTGACCGAGCGTCCCATTTGCCATTGCCGCGTTGATCGCGTTGGTTGCTATGCGCGTTCCGAGAACCCGGGATACGGGGGTACCGCCAAGCTCGTCAACCAGACTGGTCATGATCTTGCCGAGGGGGCGCGTGGTGCCGTAGATGGCGCAGCCCACGGCGTCAAGCAGGCAAAGCTTCGCGAGATTCACGGCGGGCGCGGGGATCTCGTCGTACGTGGAATCCGCAATGAAGCGAGCCATGCGTTGTGTCGTACCCATTGTTCCTCCGTATCGTGCGTATCTATCGTTGATATCGGACTGCGCTAAACCGGTGACTTGACGATGTCATCCAATCGTCTTTCCACTCTTGCGCGCCGTGACAGCTCGCCCGTCTGCCCTTGGGCGACCGATGCTATGCTCCCACGAATTACTTATCGATGCAGAGAGACAGGAAACCAATGGTGGCCGCGGGCGGATTATCAGAATGCGTAAAGGTGCTTGCGGTCGCATTCGCCGGCGCCGTTTCGATGCTTGCACCGACTACGGATGCGCGAGCTCAAAGCAACTTTCCGAATCGATCGGTGCGCATGGTCAATCCCTATACCCCGGGTGGCTCGGTCGACCTGGTCGGCCGGGCAGTCGCAGCTGGACTCTCCGAGATCTGGGGCCAGCAGGTGATCGTAGACAACCGCCCAGGCGCAGGCACCCAGATTGGCACAGAAATCGTGGTGCGCGCGGAACCCGATGGCTACACCATGCTTTGCAACAGTTCCGCGATCGCAATCATGCCAAGTATCTACCGCGCCATGCGGTTCGACTCGATACGCGATTTGTCGCCGATCGTCCAGGTTGCCAGCAGCACGTCGCTCCTGGCCGTCCATCCCGGTTTCACGGCCAAGTCGGTGAAAGAGTTGATCGCGCTCGCCCGGGCGCAGCCGGGCCAGATTACCGCGGCAGTATCAGGCATCGGTAGCACGACGCATCTCACGACAGAGATGTTCAAATCGATGGCGCAGGTCGATCTGCTGATCGTGCCTTACAAGGGCGGTGGGCCCGCCATCACCGATCTGATGGGCGGACAGGTCAATATGTTCTTCAATTCGGCCGCCGCCTTTCTGCCCCTCATGAAAAGTGGAAAAGTACGTGTGCTGGCCTCTGCCGGCGCGCAACGCGCCGACTATGCGCCTGAAATTCCGACGATTGCGGAATCGGGACTGCCCGGGTTCGAAGCTTCGACGTGGTATGCGATATACGGCCCCCGCGCGCTGCCCACCAGCCTCGCGCAGTGGTGGAACGCTTCGGTCAACCGATACCTGGATACACCCCAGGCGAAAGACTACTTCCGCAAGAATCATATGAGACCCGTCGGCGGCACGATTGCGTCGTTCACGGAATACCACAAGTCGGAAACCGCCCGCTGGGGCAGGGTGATTGCGTCCGCCGGAATCAAGCCGCAGTAGCACGGCGGAACGCCGTTCTTCTCATGCCACAGATCGCATGATGCTCATGCGGTTCGCCACGCCATCAGGATGTCACGGTGTCGATCATTTCTGCGGCCGTCGACAGCATCTCGAGATTCTCCAGTGCAGCGACCGAGCGTTCCACGCGCTCGGCATTCAGCACGCGCGACGCGCAGCCGCGATATTTATCCAACAGTTCCTCGCGGGTCATCGGGTCACCCGGGCTGCCGCGCACGTGATCTACCTGCAGGGTGAATGCCCGCCCGTCCTTCATCGTGATCGTGACGGGGGCTCTGCGCCGCGAGGCGATGTCGTTCGGCCACTCCGCGTGTGCATTGACC
>JBKJPI010000095.1:0-8590 GCA_046595235.1 Burkholderiales bacterium
ATCAAGAAGCTGAAGGAGTTGACTGCAGCCCTCCTCGCGCGGAAAAAAGTTGTAGAAACGCTTCAGAGCAATCGCGCGGAGGTCGTGCACCTGCTTGACGAGCTTGCGCGCCAGCTCCCCGAAGGCATTTATCTCAAAGCGATCAAGCAGACGGGAAACAAGGTCACTATCAACGGTTTCACCCAGTCGCAGGCACGCGTGTCGACGCTGATGCGCAACCTCGAAGCCTCGCCGCACCTCGAAAACGCCAATCTCGTCGAAATCAAGGCGGTTACGACGCCAGGGAGCCGCGTAAATGAGTTTATTCTGAACGTGAACGTCGCGCGCGCCAGGGAAGAGGCCGAAAAGGTTGTAAAGCCCGCTGCCAAGACAGCGGCTACAAGGTAGAACATGACTCTGGACGAGCTGAGAAGGCTGGATCCAAAGAAGATCGGATCATGGCCGGTGGGGCCGAAGGTGGGCGTTCTCGTGCTCGTGCTCGCCGTCATTCTCGGCGCTGCATACTGGTTCGACTGGAGCGGCCAGATCGAGCAGATCAATGCGGAGAAGGCGAAGGAGGCACAGCTTAAGACCACGTTCCTCCAGAAGAAGAAAGAGGCGCTCGACCTTCCGGCCTATCGCAAGCAGCTCGAAGATATCGAGAAGCAGTTCGGCGCACTCCTGAAGCAGCTTCCGGGCAAGTCCGAGATCGACGCACTCCTCACGGACATCAACCAGGCGGGCCTGGGACGCGGCCTTCAATTCGAGCTCTTCAAACCGGCATCGGAAGAAACAACGCGCGAGTTTTATGCCGAGCTGCCGATAACGATCCGTATCACCGGCAGTTATCACGACATCGGCGCTTTCGCGAGCGATGTGGGCAAGCTTTCACGCATTGTTACGCTCAACGACATTGCGCTTACGGCAGGCAAGGACTCGACGCTCATCATGGACGCGGTGGCTAAAACGTTCCGTTATCTCGACGATGAAGAACTCGCGGCTCAGCGCAAAGCGGCCGCCAAAGACAAGAAGGGCGGCAAGTGAAGCGCTTCGGCGCGGTCGTTTGTCTGACGCTCCTCGTTGCGGCGTGCGGCGATGAGCCGCACGGCGATCTGCGTCAATTCGTGAAGCAATCGGAGACGCAACCACACGGACGCATTCCGCCACTGCCCGAAGTCAAACCATACGAGCCCTTCACATATAGCGCGTTCGAGCTGATCGATCCATTCAAGCCGCGGAAGATCGAGCCGCCGCGCGGTGCCGCCACCGGCGGTGTGGCTCCGGACACGAACCGTCGCCGTGAGCCGCTGGAGGCCTACGCGCTCGAAAGCCTGCGCATGGTGGGCACGCTCGAACAGAAAAAGCAGATGTTTGCACTCGTGCGGGCGCCGGATAACACGCTGTTCCGCGTGCGCAGCGGGAACTATGTCGGCCAGAATTTCGGCCGTATCGTCGGTATTTCCGAGTCGGCCATCAAGCTGAAAGAAATCGTTCAGGACGGCACCGGAAATTGGGAAGAAAAAGATCAGGTCCTCCAGCTTCAGGAGGAATCGGAAGCCACGAAAAAATGACCGCCATGATGAAAACACACGCACGAGCGTTGCATGCTTTGATGATATTCGCGCTGCTCTTCGGATTCGGGCACGCGCACGCTCAAAGCAACTCGATCGAATCGGTGAACGTTTCGCCGCAGCCGGGTGGCCGCGTCCTCGTGCGAGTCACGATGAAGCAGCCGCCGTCCAATCCGCCCGCCGGGTTCAGCGTCGCCAATCCGCCGCGGATCGCGCTCGATTTTCCGGGCACCTCGAATGCGCTGGGGCGTAACGTGCAGGAAGTCTCCGAAGGCGATCTTCGCCGCATCAACGTCGTCCAGGCAGGCGACCGTACGCGCATGGTCCTCGAGCTTTCACGCGCGGTACGCTACGACACGCAGATCGAAGGCCGCACCGTTCTCATTACGCTCGCGGCGGCAGGCGATGCCACCACCGGGACCGCGCCTACGATCACGCAGACCTTCGCAGAAGCGCGCCCGGGGCAGCAGCGGCGTCACGCACTGCGCGATATCGATTTTCGCCGCGGCCCTTCAGGTGAAGGCCGCATCGTCGTGGATCTGTCCGATGCCCAGGTCGGCATTGACGTCAAGACCCAGGGACGCAACATCGTCGTGGAGTTCGCGAACACGGCGATCCCGCGAAACCTCGAGCGGCGCATGGACGTCACCGACTTCGGCACGCCGGTGTCATTCATCGAGTCGTTCGGGCAAGGCAACAACGGAAGGCTCGTGATCCAGCCGCGCGGTAACTGGGAGCATGCGGCTTATCAGACAGACAACCGCTTCATTATCGAAGTGAAGCAGGTGATCGAAGATCCGAACCGCCTCGTGCGGCCGGGCTTCGTGGGCGAAAAACTATCGCTCAACTTCCAGAATGTAGAAGTGCGCGCGGTGCTGCAGGTGATCGCCGACTTCACCGGGCTCAACATCATCACGAGCGATACCGTCACCGGCAACCTCACGCTGCGCCTGAAGGACGTGCCCTGGGATCAGGCACTGGACATCATTCTGCAGAGCAAGGGCCTCGACATGAGGAAGACGGGCAACGTCGTGTGGATCGCGCCGCGCGACGAGCTTGCCACGCGGGAGAAGCTCGCGCTGGAAGCGCAGGCGCAGATCGCCGAGCTCGAGCCGATTCGCACCGAGACCTTCCAGCTGAATTATCAGCGGGCGGAGAGCTTCACCAAGATCCTCACGGATGAGAAACAGCGCATTCTTTCGAAGCGTGGCAGCGCAGTCGTCGATCCGCGGACCAATACGCTTTTCATTCAGGACACGCCTGCGCGGCTCGAGGAAATCCGGCGCCTCATACGCAAGACGGACATCCCGGTGCGCCAGGTCATGATCGAGTCGCGGATCGTCGAAGCGCTCGACACGTTCAGCCGCAACCTCGGCGTTCGGCTCGGACACACCGATCTCACGGGGCTGCGGGGCGGGCGCGCCGGGAACGAGATCAGCGGCACGGGTCTGCGCACTCTGGTAGGCGGCAACGTTCAGAGCACAGGCGTGGCGACCGGCCAGACGCCGGATTATCCGCAAAGCTTCATCCCCGATTCGCTGAGCATTAATTTGCCTGCGCAAACGATCGGCGGCTCCCAGCCAGGCCTCTTTTCGTTCCTCCTCTTCAATAACCGTGGCACGCGCTTCCTCAACCTCGAGCTTTCAGCGCTTCAGGCTGATGGCCGCGGCAAGATCATATCGAGCCCCAGGGTCATCACGGCCGATCAGGTCGAAGCGACGATCGAGCAGGGCACCGAGATCCCGTATCAGCAGGCGACTTCAAGCGGTGCGACCGCGGTTCAGTTCAAGAAGGCAACGCTCTCGCTCAAGGTGAAGCCCCAGATCACGCCGGACGACAACGTGATCATGAGCCTAAACGTGCACAAGGACAGCGTCGGGCAGCAGACGATCTCCGGCCCCAGTATCGACACGAAACAGGTGACGACCGAGGTGCTGGTCGAGAACGGTGGCACCGTCGTTATCGGCGGGATCTACACGCAGGACGAGCGAACCACCGTAACGAAGGTACCCATTCTCGGCGACCTTCCGTACCTGGGGTTTCTCTTCAAAACCACGATCAAGTTCGATAATCGCAACGAGCTTTTGATCTTCGTCACGCCGCGAATCCTCAAGGAAACGATGCGGCTCAGTCAGTAGCAGCCGCTATCACGGCTGCGGCAGCAAGTTAACGGCAACCGCCGCGGACGGGGTCCCGCGCTTTCGAAGCACTGCACGGTGCCTGGATTGGGCGCTGTAGTTCGCCGCATTCCGTTAAAATCCGCGAATGGGTACCGACAGCGCTCGACGCGAGCCTGCGTTGCGTGGCACGAACATTTTCCTTGTGGGCCTCATGGGCGCCGGCAAGACATCCGTCGGCAAATTGCTCGCGCGCCGGCTGGGAAAGACGTTCTCCGACTGCGACCAGGAAATCGAACGTGCGACCGGTGTTCGCGTCCCGATCATCTTCGAGATCGAAGGCGAAACGGGTTTTCGCGAGCGCGAATGCAGAATGATCGCGGAGCTCGCGCTCCGCTCGGACATCGTGCTTGCCACCGGCGGCGGCGCGGTTCTCTCGGAGAAAAATCGCGAAGTATTGGCACAGCACGGCACCGTCGTCTACCTCCGAGCGTCGGTTCACGACCTGTGGCAGCGCACCCGTCACGATCGTATGCGGCCGCTTCTGCAGACCGCAAATCCGCTTGGAACGCTGGGGGAGCTCTTCAACCAGCGCGACCCGCTCTATCGGGAAGTCGCTCATCTCATCATAGACACCGGGAACCAGAGCGTGAGCGCACTCGCCCATCGGCTGGAACAACGGCTCGTGCAACTTCTGAAAACGCCCGAAGCGCAAACCGTCCCGCAGGCTGCCGCGGTGGAAGATAAATGATGCGCACGCTGAAAGTGAGCCTCGGCGAGCGCGGCTACCCGATTCACATCGGGCAGGGGCTTCTTGCACAGGGCGAGCTCATCGCCTCGTTGCTGCCGCAGAAGCGCGCGGCCGTGGTCACGAACGAAACCGTTGCGCCGCTCTATCTCGACGCGCTGGCGCAGGCGCTCGGCTCCCATGGTGTCGATATCGTAAGGATCGTGCTTCCTGACGGCGAAGCGCACAAGAACTGGCAGACCCTCAACACGATTTTCGATGCGTTGCTCGAAAGCCGCTGTGAGCGGAAAACCACCGTAGTCGCGTTGGGCGGCGGCGTGATCGGAGACATCGCAGGGTTTGCTGCCGCGGTGTACTTGCGGGGCGTGCCTTTCGTACAGATCCCAACGACGCTGCTGTCACAGGTCGACTCGGCGGTCGGCGGCAAGACCGCGATCAATCATCCGCTCGGGAAGAACATGATCGGTGCGTTCTATCAGCCGAAGGTCGTTCTTGCTGATACCCGCACGCTCGCTACGCTCCCGGACCGCGAGCTTTCGGCGGGACTCGCCGAAGTCATCAAGTACGGCCTCATCCGTGACGCAGCGTTCTTCGACTGGCTCGAGGAAAACATCGACGCGCTGCTCGCTAAAGATGCTCAGGCGCTCGCGTACGCGATCGAAGAATCTTGCCGAAACAAAGCTGAGGTCGTCGCTGAAGACGAGCGCGAAACCGGTGTTCGCGCCACGCTCAACTTCGGCCACACGTTCGGTCACGCGATCGAGGCAGGTACGGGCTTCGGCACCTGGCTTCATGGCGAAGCGGTTGCGGCCGGCATGGTGCTGGCTGCGCGTCTCTCGCAGCGCCTCGGGCACATCAGTGAGGCCGATGTAACCCGCGCGACGGCGCTGCTCGCGCGGGCGCGATTGCCTGTCACGGCTCCCGACCTGGGCCTCGAGCGCTATATGGACCTCATGGGACATGACAAGAAAGTCGAAGGCGGCCGGCTGAAATTCGTCGTGCTGCAGAAAATCGGGGCTGCTTCGGTGGCCGAGGCGCCGCGAGCGATGATTGCGGACACCCTGGATCGTCGCGCGGTGCATGCCTGATTCGGGCCGCTCGAAGACTGCGTCGAGGCTTGCCGCCTACGCCGCCGGGCTGCCGCAGAGCCGTGGGCGCCTTCGTGCCGAAGCGCCGCCTCACGGACGCAGCGGCTATCAGCGCGATCGCGATCGGATCATCCACTCGACAGCTTTCAGAAGGCTCGAATACAAGACGCAGGTCTTCGTTAATCATGAAGGCGACCTTTTCCGCACGCGCCTCACACACAGCCTCGAAGTTGCGCAGCTCAGCCGTTCGATCGCCCGTACGCTGGATCTCGAAGAGGATCTGACGGAGGCGATCGCGCTCGCGCACGACCTCGGGCACACGCCTTTCGGTCACGCAGGTCAGGATGCGCTGAACGCGTGCATGAAGCCGCATGGCGGGTTCGAGCACAATCTGCAGAGCCTGCGAGTCGTCGACGTCCTCGAGCAGCGTTATGCCGCCTTCGATGGCCTCAACCTCACGTTCGAGACGCGTGAAGGCATCCTGAAGCACTGCTCCGTACGCAATGCTCGAGAACTGGGTGAGCTCGGCGAGCGCTTCCTCAGGAAAAGGCGTCCGTCGCTCGAAGCGCAGATTGCGAACGTCGCCGACGAGATCGCCTATAACAACCACGACGTCGACGATGGTCTGCGCTCGGGTCTCATCGAATTCGAGCAGCTGTGCGACATCGCCATATTCAAGCGTCACCAGGCCGGGGTCTTGAAGCTGTTCCCCGGTCTGACGGGACGCAAGCTGGTGCACGAAACCGTCAGAGGAATGATCGATACGCTCGTCACAGATCTCATCGACGCGACGGCCGCAGCGATCCAGCACGAAGCGCCGCAAACGATCGAGGATGTGCGAAGCGCTCCAGCGCTTGTCGGCTTCAGCCCGGCCATCCGCGAGGAGCAGCTCGAGCTGAAGCGTTTCCTGAACGAGAACCTTTACCGCCACTATCGGGTAGCGCGCATGAGCAGCAAGGCGCGGCGGGTCGTCACCGATCTCTTCGATGCATTCTTTGCCGAACCACGACTTCTTCCACCCGAGTTCCAGGCGCGAGCGACCAAAGACAAGCCGCGTGCGATTGCCGATTACATTGCCGGCATGACCGACCGCTACGCGATGCTCGAGCACAGGCGGCTCTTCGCCATCGAGGCGGCTTAGGGGGCGGCGCTCGCGTTCGCTCGGGCCTCGCCGCCCCTACGAACAGAGGGAAACCCAGGTTTCCCTCCGTAACCGCCTTTCCTTCCATTGCCTTCGCTCGCGCCGCGCCGCCCCACGAACACAGAGAACAACGTCCGAAAGCCAAGTTAGCACCCAAGGGTTGCGGCTGCCCGGCGCCTTGCGTTCAGAAGAAGCAACGAAGAACCGCGTGGTATGCAGCGCTCTCGGGGGTGTGGTTGCCCTCTGTAACCCTTCCTTAAGTCGGCACGCTACTGGCGCGGCTGCGGCTGGGGGGTGGCCTGAAATTTATTGAAGTAACCCCTTGAACTAGGTAGACTTAACGGGTTTCGCTCCCGGTTTGGCGTACGGCTGACGCAGCGCAGCAAACTGTACGCGCCGAACTCTTTGACTCAATGGCTTTTTGGAGAACCCGGTGAACGGTTCAGGTGTGCCAGAGCGGCAGGGCCTCTATGACCCGGCGAACGAGCACGATGCCTGTGGCGTCGGGTTCATCGCCAACATCAAGGGCAAGAAAAGCCACAGCATCGTGCAGCAGGGGCTGCAGATCCTGCGCAACCTCACGCATCGCGGCGCCGTCGGGGCCGACCCCCTTGCGGGCGATGGTGCAGGAATTCTCCTCCAGATTCCCGACCCCTTCCTGCGTGAAGAGCTTTCCAACCAGGGCGTTCGCCTACCAGCGCTCGGCCAGTACGGCGTCGGCATGGTGTTTCTGCCGAAGGAGCCTGCCTCCCGCCTCGCATGCGAATACGAGATCGAGCGGGCGATCAAGGACGAGGGCCAGATCCTTCTGGGCTGGCGCGACGTGCCGGTCGACGATACGGGGATTGGCGAATCCGTAAAAAGAATTGAGCCTTTCATCCGGCAGGTTTTTATCGGCCGCGGAAAAGGCGTGACGGTTACCGACGCATTGGAGCGCAAGCTCTACATCATCCGCAAAGCCGCCGGCCACGCGATCCAGCAGTTGCGTCTGGCCCACGGTAAGGAGTTCTACGTGCCGTCGATGTCGGCGCGCACGATCGTGTACAAGGGCATGCTGCTTGCGCACCAGGTCGGCACGTACTACAAAGACCTGCAGGATCCCCGCGTCGCCTCGGCTCTGGCACTCGTGCACCAGCGCTTCTCGACGAACACATTCCCGACGTGGGACCTCGCCCATCCGTTTCGCCTGATCGCCCATAACGGCGAAATCAACACGCTCCGTGGAAACGTGAACTGGATCCGCGCCCGGCAGGGCGCCATTTCGAGCCCCATTCTCGGGCGCGATCTCGACAAGGTGTGGCCGCTGATCTACGACGGCCAGTCCGATTCCGCGTCGTTCGACAATGCGTTCGAGCTGCTCGTCATGAGCGGCTATTCCATCGCCCACGCGATGATGATGATGATTCCGGAGGCCTGGGAGAATCACGCGCACATGGACGTCTCGCGCCGCGCCTTCTACGAATACCACGCCGCGATGATGGAGCCGTGGGATGGGCCGGCGTCGATTGCGTTTACCGATGGCCGCCAGATCGGCGCGACCCTGGACCGAAACGGGTTGCGGCCCTCGCGGTATATCGTGACGGACGACGATCTCGTGATCATGGGCTCCGAGTGCGGATGTCTCCCGATTCCGGAAGAGCGGATCGTCAAGAAGTGGCGCCTGCAGCCGGGCAAGATGTTCCTGATCGACATGGAGCAGGGCCGCATCATCGACGACAAGGAGCTCAAGGACAACCTGGCCAACGCCAAGCCGTACAAGAGCTGGATCGATGCCGTGCGCATCAAGCTCGACGAGCTGGAAGCCAAGCCGGAAGACGTGGCTGCCGAAACCAAGCCGGCCGCCAAGCTGCTCGATCGCGCGCAGGCGCGCCATGTCGTCGAAGTCGAGGATCGGCTGCGTCACCTCCAGGCGCATCGGCGGATTGACGGCGTTGATGTCGAGCAGG
>JBKJPI010000577.1:0-6564 GCA_046595235.1 Burkholderiales bacterium
CGCCGGGCCTCTGCAAGCCCTGGTGCAAACTGCTTTCCGGCCGAAAGTAGATTTTCACTTCCGGACGTACAATTTTATGCAGACAACGCTCGCCGATTTCATCAAGGGCACGCCTGAAGGCGACGAAGCCGATGCGATCCTTCGAAATTGCGTCCATTGCGGCTTCTGCAACGCGACGTGCCCGACGTACCAGGTGCTGGGTGACGAGCTCGACGGGCCGCGCGGACGCATCTACCTCATCAAGCAGGTCCTCGAAGGTCGTGAGGTCACCGATAAGACGCAGCTCCATCTCGACCGTTGCCTCACGTGCAGGTCATGCGAAACGACGTGCCCTTCGGGCGTGCATTACAGCCGGCTGCTCGACATCGGTCGCGGCGTCGTCGAAGCGCGCGTCAAACGTTCACCGTCTGATGCACTGGCGAGGTTCGCACTTCGAAAAGCGATCACGCACCCCATCATCTTCAAGCCGGTATTGAAGCTCGGTCAGCTCACGCGGACGGCGTTGCCGGCAACATTGCGGCGCAAGGTGCCTGTCGCAGCGCCCGACCCGGGCCCAAGTCCCGTATCGCAGCACACGAGACGCATGCTCGTCCTCGATGGGTGCGTGCAACCCACCCTGGCTCCGGCGACGAACGCCGCTGCGGCGCGCGTGCTCGACCGCCTCGGCATCAGTCTCATATCGCCGCCTCAGGCAGGCTGCTGCGGCGCCGTATCCTTCCATCTCGAGGCTCGCACGGAAGCCAGGGACTTCATGCGCCGGAACATCGACGCATGGTGGCCTTTCATCGAAGACGGGGTCGAAGCGCTGGTGGTCACCGCCAGCGGATGCGGCGTGATGATCAGGGACTACGGCTACCAGCTCGCCGCGGATCCGGCATACGCCGAAAAGGCGGCGCGTATATCGGCACTGGCGAAGGACCTGAGTGAAATCGTCCTGGCAGAGCAAACCGGTTTGAGCGCGCTCATCCCTCATCCGTCGTCCACCACCCAGCCTTCCGCGGCGCGGCGGCGCGTCGCTTTCCATTCACCGTGCACGCTTCAGCACGGGCTCAAAATCCGCGGACAGGTCGAGACGCTGCTATCGCACGTCGGATTTGAAGTAATGCCGGTGCGCGATGCGCATCTTTGCTGCGGATCCGCCGGCACCTACTCGATCCTGCATCCCGAGATCGCGCAGCGGCTGCGCGACGAGAAGATCGCTGCCCTCGCCGAGTACGCACCCGATGAGATCGTCACCGCGAACGTCGGCTGCCAGTCGCATCTCCAAAGCGGAATGGAGCGCCCCGTGCGTCACTGGATCGAGCTCGTCGACAGGGCGATGGAGACACGCCAATAGTACGTCTGTCATTTATTAAGGGAAGGCTATTGTACTTTTGAATAGATCGGCGTACGATCAATTCCATCTAAACGTGGAGGAGGTCAGCCGATGCTTCAAGTCTCGCGTCACACCGGCGAAACAGCAGAGCGAAAGTCGAGACGCAGTCCTGCCGCTCGCGAAGGTGGATATCTCGAAGGCAGCCCGCACGTTCCGGTGTACGAAGAAGAGCTGTGGACGAGCCGCCAGCGACAGGCCTGCTCGATACACGAAGTCTCGTACCGCGCGTGCTTCAAGCCGCAGCTCCCGGCGTATTTCATCGAGCGACTGACGGACGAAGGCGACGTTGTCTACGACCCTTTCAGTGGACGCGGCACGACCGCGGTCGAAGCCGCACTGCAGGGGCGCAGCGTAATCGCAAACGACATCAATCCGCTCTCATCGGTCTTCTCGCGGCCACGCCTGGAGATCCCGCATGTGAGTGAAGTCGACGCCCGCCTTGGTGCCGTGGATCTGGAGCCACGGGCCCGTCCGACCCTCGATCTATCGATGTTTTTCCACGCCGAGACGCATCGCGAGCTTCTCAACCTTCGCGCCTATCTGAATGCACGCCGCCGTTCGCGCAGCGAAGACAGCATCGACCGGTGGATCCGGATGGTTGCAACGAATCGTCTGACCGGCCATTCACCCGGGTTCTTTTCTGTCTACACGCTGCCGCCAAACCAGGCGGTTTCGATCGAGGGGCAACTCAAGATCAATCGCAGGCTCGAACAGAAACCGACTTACCGCAATGTGCGCGAGCTGATACTCAAGAAATCGGTGCAACTGCAAAGCGGCGTCACTGCCACCGACCGCGAGCGACTCAGACGCGCCGCAGCGCACGCGCGCTACCTGCAGGAAAGCGCGGCGTCGACACGTGCGATTCCCCGCAACAGCGTACAGCTCACCGTAACCTCACCGCCCTTTCTCGACATCGTGCAGTACGCCAAGGATAACTGGCTGCGCTGCTGGTTCAACGGGCTCGATGCCGAGGAGATCGGCCGCCAGATGACCATGATGCGCAGCGTCGACGACTGGGCCGCTTCGATGCAGACGGTGTTTACCGAGCTCTACCGCATCACACGCCCCGGTGGATGGGTCGCATTCGAGGTCGGCGAAGTGCGCCGCGGCGAAGTTCGCCTCGAGGAGGTCGTCGCGCCGCTGGGCATGGCTGCGGGGTTCGACTGCCAGGCCGTCCTCATCAATGCCCAGCAATTCACAAAGACCGCGAACATATGGGGCATCAGCAACAATCGGCTCGGCACCAACACGAACCGCATCGCCATCTTCCGGAAAAACAGTCACGTCGCAAAGTAAAACTTCACGTCGCGAAGTTAAAACCTACTTCGCGCCGGGACCACTAATTTGAACTGAATCGCGGGCCAAGCCCGCCGATTCGAGCTTGAAACTGCTACGACAGACCGAGGGCGTGGCATCCCGCCTCCGGTCCACGCCCCGGTACGATAAGATTTATCGTCTCTCCCGTTACGTAAACCAGGACGACCTCCTTGGCTATCAATTACGAAAAGCTCATCAACTGGCAAATCCCGGAAGTCGAGCAGCACCTGACGAAACGCGACACGATGCTCTACGCGCTCGGGGTGGGGTTGGGCGCAGATCCATGCGACGAGGACCAGCTCAGGTTCGTCTACGAGGAAAACCTCGCGGCGCTGCCGAGCATGGCGATCATCCTCGGCTATCCAGGTCCATGGCACGCGCATCCGGACACAGGCATCACCCGCAGCCATGTCGTGCATGGCGAGCAGGGCTTCACGATCCTTCGCCCGCTGCCTGTGGAAGGCGCCGTTACCGGACTGAGCGAAGTCACTCACGTCATCGACAAAGGTGCCGACAAAGGCGCGCTCGTAATGACGACGTGCACGGTGCGCGAAAAGGCGACGCAGGCCGTCGTCTGCACGCTCACTTCTACAACTTTCTGCCGCGCTGACGGCGGCTTCGGCGGGCCGAGCGCCCCGGTGCGCGAGTCGCATCGCATTCCTGATCGCGCGCCGGATCTTATTTGCGATCTGCCCACACTTCCGCAAGCAGCGCTCATCTACCGCCTGTCCGGTGATTACAACCCGCTGCACGCCGAACCGGCATATGCGAAGAAGGCGGGATTCAAGATGCCGATTCTGCACGGGCGTGCAACATTCAGCGTCGCGGGCCATGCGCTTCTCAAGGCGTGCTGCGGCTACGACCCCGCACGCCTGAAAGGAATGGAGGGCCGCTTCTCATCCCCCGTTTATCCGGGCGAAACGATCCGCACCGAAATCTGGATGGACGGAGCGATTGCGAGCTTCCGTTCGAGCGTGCCTGCACGCAACGTGACGGTTCTGAATAACGGGCGAGCTGAAATCAGGGAGAGCTCATGAGCCAGACTCATCTGGTTGAAGGCAAGGTGGTGGTGGTCACGGGTGCAGGCCGCGGCATCGGCCGTGCAATCGCGATGCTGATGGCGGCCGAAGGCGCCAAAGTCGTTGTGAATGACATCGGCGTCTCGCTTGCGGGCGAAGCTACCGCCGAGAAGCCCGCGGACGAGGTCGTGTCAGAGATTCGCAAGGCCGGCGGTGAAGCCGTGGCGAACTTCGACAGCGTGTCTGACTGGAACGGTGCGCATCGCATCATCGCAGCCGCACTCGACACGTATGGCCGAATCGATGGTGTGGTCAACAACGCGGGAATCCTGCGCGACGTCATTTTTCATAAGATGACCGAGGACGATTTCGACTCGGTGGTCAACGTCATGCTCAAAGGCACGTTCAATTGCTCGAGGGCTGCCGCGGAGCACTTCCGAAAACAGGAATCAGGCGCGCTCGTCCACATGACTTCGACCTCAGGCCTGATCGGCGGCATGGGCCAGGTGAATTACGGTGCGGCAAAGCTCGGGATCGTTGCGCTTTCCAAAGCCATCGCGATCGACATGCAGCGTTTCAACGTGCGCTCCAACTGCATCGCGCCCGTCGCGTGGACACGCATGACGCAATCCGTACCGGCGAAAGACCCGGCTGCGCAGAAGCGCCGTGAACAGCGCATGCAGGTGACCGCCGAACACAACGCGCCGCTAGCCGTCTTCCTCATGAGCGACGCTGCGAAGGGGGTGAACGCGCAGGTCTTCGCGGTTCGCAAGAACGAAATCTTCCTCATGAGCCAGTCACGACCGCTACGAAGCGTTCATCGTGCCGACGGCTGGTCGCCCACGAGCTGTGCCGAGCACATGCTGCCCGCGCTCAAGAGCCACTTCTACTCGCCAGCCGAGCGCACTGCGGACGTCTTCAGCTGGGACTCGATCTAGTAAATAATTGACTGCGTCCTTTGCGGTAACGTTCTCACGCCATCAGTCAACCTGAGCGGGTCTGCGGTTCTTTGAATATGAAGCTTTTCTGGTCTCCGCGGTCTCCTTTCGTTCGTAAGGTCATGGTTTGCGCTCATGAGCTCGGGATCGAGGATCGGATCGAAAAAGTGTATGCGCTCGTCTCGCTCAGCAAAACGAACGCTGAGGTGATGAAAGTGAATCCGATCGGCCGCATTCCAGCGCTCATCGCCGACGACGGCACGGTGCTCTACGACTCGAACGTCATCTGCGAGTATCTCGACGCATTACACGGCGACTCGCATCTTTTTCCGAGGGACAGCCCGCGGCGGTGGGACGCGCTGCGGCGGCTCGCACTCGGCGACGGCGTGCTGGAAACGGGCGTGCTCTGGCGAAGCGAGCTTTTGCGCGCGCCGGAGCAGCAGTCGGCCGCCGTGAGTGCGGCATTCGAAGAGAAGACGAGAAGTGCGCTCGCCGCAGTCGAGCGTGACGTTTCCGCGCCTCACGGCGACGGCATCGACATCGGCGACATTGCGATCGGCTGCGCTCTTTCGTACCTCGATTTCCGTTTTCCGCATCTCGAGTGGCGCGCATCCGCGCCGCGGGCAGCTTTATGGTTCGAGTCGTTCGGTGCACGCCGCTCGATGCAGGAGACGCAAGCGTATGAGGAATAAACAATTGGCCGCGAAGCCCGATCTTACGTCTTTCCTGAACCCGCGCGGCATTGCCGTCGTGGGCGCCTCGAACGACCTCACACGCATCGGGGGACAGCCGATCAAGCTGCTGACCGAGTTCGGCTACAAAGGCCGTGTTTATCCGGTAAATCCGAAATACAGCGAGATCAAGGGCCTCACCTGTTATCCCAACATCAGCGCAGTGCCCAAGCCCTGCGACGTCGCACTCATTGCGCTGGCTGCGGCTCACGTGCCGGGCGTGATCGAAGAGTGCGGACGCGCCGGCATCCCTTTCGCGCTGGTGCTTTCGGCGGGCTTCAGCGAGATCGGCGCCAAAGGCGCACCTCTGCAGGCACAGCTCATCGAAGCTGTGAAAAAAAGCGGAGTCCGCGTGAACGGTCCCAACTGCCTCGGCATGCTCAACCTGCGCGACGGCGTGCGGAACGGCTTCGGCGGCACGCTCATGCTTGATACGCTGAAGCCGGGGCCGGTCGCGATGGTGACGCAATCGGGCGGCTTCGGCTTCGGCGCCGTGGCCGTCGCTGCGCATTACGGGGTTGGCTGCAGTTATGCGATCTCGACCGGGAACGAGGCCGACCTCACCGCGCTGGACTGGCTGGAGGCCGTGATCGAGCTTCCGGATGTCGAAGTCGCAGTCGCCTTCCTGGAAGGCATCAGCGACGGACGACGTCTCATCGAAATTGGCCAGCGAGCACTTGAGCTCGGGAAGCCCATCCTCGCGTGGAAGGTGGGCAATACCGAGGTCGGCCGGCAGGCCGCAGCGTCGCATACTGCGCGTCTTACCGCAGGTTACGAGCTTTATCGCACAGCCTTTCGCCTCGGCGGATTCATCGAAGTGCGAGACATCGATGACCTCGTCGATATCTGCAAGGCTTTCCAGGGCCGTAAGCTTCCGAAGAGCCGTCGCGTCGCGGTGATCACACCTTCAGGCGGCGCGGGTGTGCTCATCGCTGACCGCTGCTTCGAAGAAGGTCTCGAGCTGCCGCCTTTGTCTGACACGACCGTCGCAAAGCTGCGCGAGTACGTGGCCGCTTTCGCCACCGTCGCTAACCCGATCGACGTGACGCCGCAGGGCTACAACGATCATTTCGCTTCGTACAACCGGCTGATCTGGGACGTGCTGCAGGACCCGCAGATCGATTCGGCCATCGTGCGCTCGCCACGCGGCCCTTCAGCCCCGATCTGGGCCAAGAACTTTGTAG
>JBKJPI010000372.1:0-12308 GCA_046595235.1 Burkholderiales bacterium
CCGCTTCGCGCAGCGGGTATGTCTGGTTGATCGTGATCTTCACCGCGCCTTTCTTCACGACCGCGAATAACTCTCGCGCGGCGGCCGCGAGATCTTCGGGCGTAGCGGTGTAGTTGACGAGCGTGGGGCGCGTGAGGAAGAGTGAGCCTTTCGCTGCAAGTATTCCGATATTGACCGGCGGCACTGCGCCGGAGGCGTTGCCGAAGCTTGCCATCAGTCCCAGGGGCGCGAGACAGTCGAGCGAATCGGTAAAGGTGTCCTTACCCACGCCGTCATAGACGACCGGAACGCCCTTACCCTTCGTGATCTCCTTCACGCGCTCGGCAATTTTCTCGCGCGACGTCACGATGACGTGCTTGCAGCCCGCCTTCTTCGCGAGCGCGACCTTCTCATCGCTGCCCACTGTCCCGATCACGGTCGCGCCGAGCGACTTCGTCCACTGACAAAGAATCTGGCCGACGCCGCCGGCGGCGGCGTGAACGACGATCGTGTCCCCTTTTTTCACGCGATAGGTGCGCCGGCAAAGGTACCAGGCGGTCATGCCTTTCAGCATCATCGCGGCAGCAGTCTGGTCTTCGATGCCGCGCGGAATCTTCACGAGCCTCGCGACGGGACGCAACACGACTTCGGCGTAAGCCCCGATCGGCTGCGCGTAAGCGACGCGATCGCCCACTTTGAAACCTTTGACGCGCGGACCGACGGCTTCGATGACGCCCGCACCTTCGGACCCAAGCGTCATCGGAAGCTGCATCGGATACAGGCCGCTGCGGTGATACGTGTCGATGTAGTTGAGGCCGACGGCCGTATTGCGCACTCGCACTTCACCAGGACCCGGCTTCCCGACTTCCACTTCCTCCCAGCTCATGACCTCGGGCCCGCCATGCTCGTAAATTCTCATTGCATACGGCATTTTTGTTCCTGTAGTGGCGCGCCGCTCATCTTGCGTAGCGACGGATTTTGAAAGTGGATTCGGCGATTAAACCATAATCACGCGCTCGACGTAGGCGCTCAGGAACTGCCGTCTCCTGCCGTCGGGGAAGACGATCTCAACCTGTTCCGAAGTCGAAGATTCGACGCGACCTTCGCCGTAGCGCGGCACACGTACACGCTCGCCGTTCCTGAAGAGCGGCAGCGAGGGCTCGATCCGCCGGGCCCACTTCGGCCGCGTCGGCTTCCGCGCGAGCCTCTTCTCCGGCGGGTCGACGCAGTTATCGCACGTACCACAGCGATCGAAGTCTTCCGCTTCTTCGAAATACTCGAGCAGCACTTTCCAGCGGCAGAAGGCACTCTGGGCGTAGAAGATCATGCGCTCGAGCTTCTGCCGGTCGCTTTCGCCTTTACGCCCGTAGTCGTCGGCCAGGCGCGCGAGGGTTTGCGGATCGATGTCGGTCTCCAGCAGCCGATAGCGGAGCGCCCGATCCTGCCGCGCGAAGCCCGCGTCCTTTAGAAGCTTCAACGCAACCTTGAGCTTGTTGCCGGCGATGCCGGGGGCTTCTTCCTGAAGCTGCTCGTAGCTGATGGCACCGTCATCCGGCTGCATCCTGAGCAGCGCCTTGTAGGCGACTGCGACGTCGTCACCATCGGGATAACGGCCACCGATGAAAAACTGCTGGACGCGTTTGTCCCGCGTGTCGTAGAGCAGTATGCAGCGCGCAGGCTTTCCGTCGCGCCCGGCGCGTCCCGATTCCTGATAGTAAGACTCGAGCGTGCCCGGGATCTGGTAGTGCAGGACGAACCGGATGTCGGGTTTATCGATACCCAGACCGAACGCATTGGTCGCGACCATGACCCGGGTGCGCCCGCCCATGAAATCGTCCTGCATTGCTTCACGCTCTTTCGCGCGCAGGCGACCGTGATAACGGCCCGCCGAAACGCCCGCGGCGCGTAACGCCTCGTAAATCGCGTCGGCGTTTTTTACGGTCGCGGTATAAACGATGCCGCTCCCTCTCAGCCCTTTGGCGAGCCTCAGGATGTGGGCCGTTTTCTCTTCGTCGCTCGTAGCGTTGACGACGCGGAACTGAAGGTTCGCGCGGTAGATGCCGGTGTTGATGACCGCGAGTTTTCGTTCGAGCTGCCGTCCGATATCCTCGATCACCTGTGACGTCGCGGTGGCCGTCAGCGCGAGCACCGGGGGATTGCCGAGGGCCTGCATCGCGCGCGCGATATCGAGAAATGCGGGCCGGAAATCGTGGCCCCACTGCGAGATGCAATGCGCTTCGTCGATTACGAAAAGATCGAGGCGCTTGCCTTCGAATAGCTTTACGAACGCAGGATCAGCCAGGCGTTCCGGCGTGGTGAACACCATTTCAGGCTTGCCCGTCCTGATTGCTTTGAGCGCGGCTCTTTCTTCACTCGCATTCAGCGTGCTGTTCACTTCCACGACCGACACACCCGCCTGCTCGAGCTTGTCGACCTGGTCTTTCATGAGCGAAATGAGCGGCGATACGATGATCGCCATGCCCGGTAGATGCAGCGCCGGCAGCTGATAGCACAACGACTTCCCGGCCCCCGTTGGCATCACGGCGAGCGTGTCCTTCCTCTGCATCACGCTGGCGATCACCTCCTCCTGGCCCGCACGAAGATGCGTATACCCGAAGGTTTCGAGGAGCGTCTTGCGGAGTGCTTTTTTCGCGGCTTCGCTGGGCACGGTTCAGGCCGTCTGGAAAACGAGGCCGGCGTGCTCGCGCAGCGCGTGAAACTGAATTTTCGGCCAGTTGTCCTGAGCTGCGGTGAGCTCGGTAACGTGGCCCGCGAGAAAAGTTGGCGCCTCCACCACATCGAAGGCGATGCGATGTGCGTTGCTTTCGATGAAGCGCTTCAGCTCGCGCTCGTCCTCGCACGTCACCCAGCGTGCAAACCGGTGGCGGCTCGGAGAAAGGCGCGCCTCCACCCCGTACTCGTGCTTGAGGCGATGCGCCACGACTTCCAGCTGCAGCTGGCCGACCGCGCCGAGCAGGAGCGATCCGCCAAGATGCGGCCGGAAAACCTGGATGGCGCCTTCCTCTCCGAGTTGAGCGAGGCCGGTGCGTAGCTGCTTGTTTCGCATCGGGTCAATCAGGTCGACCGTGTAGAAAAGTTCCGGGGCAAAGAACGGAAGCCCGGTGAACTGGAGCTTCTCGCCTTCGGTCAGTGTATCGCCGAGCTGGAGCACGCCGTGGTTAGGTATGCCGATCACGTCACCGGGGAAAGCTTCTTCGAGAAGGTCACGCCGCTGTGAGAGGAACGACACGACGTTGTTCGTACGCAGGTCCTTTCCATTGCGGTTGATCTTCAGCTGCATGCCGCGCACGAAGCGGCCCGAGCACACGCGCACGAAAGCGACGCGGTCGCGATGCGCCGGGTCCATGTTCGCCTGGATCTTGAAGACGACGCCGGTCAGCTTTTCTTCGTCGGGCTCGACGATCCGCTGCATCGCTTCCTTGGCCCCCGGCGGAGGCGCGAGATCAATGAGCGCATCAAGGGTCTCACGCACACCGAAGTTGTTGATCGCCGAACCGAAGAAAACGGGCGTCTGCCGGCCGCCGAGGAAGGCCCGCCGATCGAATTCGGGCGAGGCCCCGGTCACGAGCTCGATTTCGTTGCGCGCCTGTACGAACGCATCGCCGAAACGTTCGATATTTTCCGGGTTGTCGATGCCTTCCACGACGTCATCGTCGTCGTGCATCCGGTCTTCACCCGCACGAAAAACGCGCATGCGATCCGCGCGAATGTCGAACACGCCGCCAAAGCGTTTTCCCATGCCCACTGGCCACGTGAACGGTACGGCAGGCATCGCCAGCACGCGTTCGATCTCGTCGAGCAGCTCGAGCGGCTCACGCACTTCGCGATCCATCTTGTTGATGAACGTGATGATCGGCGTCGCGCGGGCGCGGCACACTTCGAGAAGCCTCAGCGTCTGGGCTTCCACGCCATTCGCCGCGTCGATCACCATGAGCGCGGCGTCGACCGCGGTGAGTACGCGGTAAGTGTCTTCCGAAAAATCCTTGTGGCCCGGCGTATCGAGGAGATTGATCACGCAGTCGCGATACTCCATCTGCATGACCGAGCTCGCGACCGAGATGCCACGCTGCTTCTCGATCTCCATCCAGTCGGACGTCGCGTGCCGCGACGCCTTGCGCGCCTTGACGCTTCCGGCAATGTGGATAGCGCCTGCGAAAAGCAGCAGCTTTTCCGTAAGCGTGGTCTTGCCCGCGTCAGGATGCGAGATGATCGCAAAGGTGCGCCGGCGAGAAGCTTCGTGGGTAACGCTCATAACGATATTTGAGTTGAGGCGAAAAAAAAGACCTGCATTATTTACGTGCGGGTCCAGGAGGCCGATTTTACCCCGGCTTTTCGCAGGGATAGCAGTAAGAGCGACGCTGCGGGGCAAAGTTCTTGCCGCAGGGCACCCTTCGGGGGCATGTTCCTTGCCCCGCAAGTCCGGATTAAGGAGACGTGAGATGAACTGGGACTGGACGACGCTCTACTCGTGGATCAATACACCCTGGATTACGATCGGTAAATCCCCGATCACCGCTGCGAGCGTCTTCGGCCTCGTATTCATTCTCGTCTTCGTCTGGTGGTTTTCGGCGGTCGTGGAACGCACCCTGCGCCGGGTCGCGCTGCACGGCCGGTCCGCGGATACGCAATCCACGGTTTACGCATTTACGCGCCTGATTCGTTACGTCGTCTGGATCGTCGGCACGCTGATCGGGCTCACATATATCGGCTTCGAGCTGGCCAGCCTCGCCTTCCTCGGCGGTGCGATCGGCGTCGGCATCGGCTTCGGTCTTCAGAACATCTTCAGCAACTTTATCTCCGGCATCATCATACTGGTTGAAAAAACGCTCAAGATCGGTGATTTCGTCGACCTCCAGTCGGGCGTCAGAGGCACAGTTACGGAGATTTCGATGCGCTACACGCGGGTAACCACGAACGACTCGGTGGACATCCTCGTTCCGAACTCAGAGTTCATCAACGGCCGCGTGACGAACTGGACATTCAACGAGCGCAGCCGGCGTATTCGAATTCCGTTCGGCGTTGCGTACGGATCGGACAAGAACGCAGTGCGCGAAGCTGCGGTAGCTGCCGCGATGTCGGTACGCGATCAGGGCCTCATCGTCGACGATGCGCATCCGCCTGTCGTGCTGCTTCTCGCGTTTGGCGACAGCACCCTCAACTTTGAATTGCGCGTTTGGGTGGGGCCGAAGCTCATCACCAAACCCGGCGCCACGACTTCGCGACTGCTGTGGGCGCTTGAAGAAGAGCTCAACCGACGCGGAATCGAAATACCGAATCCGCAACGCGATATCAACTGGCGCTCGGGCACCCTCTCGGTCAGACTCGATCGCGACGACGCTGCCGGGAGCGACATCGAAGGCGCTGAAGCGGCCTCCCCGCCCGGCAGCCGTCTTACAGGCGATGGTCATCGCAAAGAGAAGAGTGCACCGTGAAACCCTGCAGCGAGTGCGGCGAAAGTCTTGTCGACGACGCCCCCGCCTGCCGCGCGTGCGGCCGGCGCGTCGTTCACGAGCCGCCGCCCCGCGCAGTCATGCAGCCGCCCCCCATGCCGAGTGCACGCTTCACCGCGCCGCCGCTGAAGCGGCCGCCGCGCCCGCGTGTGCACCCACCGGCCTCTCCAGAGGATGCAAACGCGCCGCGGCTGAATGGCGTTGCGCGACTGCTGCACCAGATCGGACCCGCGGGCATGGTCATTCTGGGCACTGTCATCGCGATCGCGACCTACTGGTCTGCATCGCATGACGATGCAGTCGCTAAAACGCAGGCTGCACATCGGATGTCGGTCGCGACAGGACCGCGCCCGACGACCTCACAGGGGGCAGCGCCGAATGCCAGCCCTTTCTCTACGCGTCAGGCTTTGCAGGGTCTTTACGGTGCGTACGATCCGCACCTCGACGGGGCCTTCTGGACCGTGAGCGGCGCGCCGGTGGAGTGGGCTGACTGGAACGGCAAGCGTGTAATCATCAAGCCACTGATTTCGCGAACGGATGAAAGCGGGGCGCGGCACGTGCTCGTCACCAATTCAATGGAGATCCGCGACGGCCTCGTGGTCAAACAGGGCGCCGCGTGTCGCGATTGCAAGTCGCTCCTCGGCGCCGCGCTTTACGAGCGGCGCGGTGAAGAGTGGGTGCTCGTGACCGAGCACCGCTTCATGAAAATTGCGGGTGCATGGGGCGCGCCGCCCAACGTATCGGTCGACTTTCCACGCAAGGCCGGTGTCGAAGTTCGCATCGAGAACGCGCCTGCCGAACCCGCGCGCGGCCGCAACTCTATCCATGCCGTGATCCTGCACGGCGGCACACCCGCAGCGCCTCCGACTGCAGGTCTGAAGAAGGACGTCCAGGCCGTGCGCGTGCCTCAGTCGCCTGCGGCCGCAGCGGCACCCCGGTGAAGCGGAATTTGCGACGCGCTCAGCCCTGGAAATCGGTCCTGCGCGCGCCACAGCAGGGAACTCGCTCGACTATAGCTGTCCCGAAGCGGGCCGCCGCTACGATTCTCGTCGCAACCATGGTCACCTTCGGTCTGTCCGCCCAGTGCGCTGGTGCGGCAGAGCGACACACCGGTCGCGTCACGCACGTCGTCGATGGCCAGTCCGTCGATGTGCTGGTAAAAACCGAACGCGTTCGCGTGCGCCTCGCTGGGGTGGACGCGCCGCAAGGGCAGCTTCCCGGGCTGCGATCCAGGCAATCGCTCGTTCAATTGTGCAGCGGCGAGCTCGCAACGGTGGAACCGGTCGCGATCAGTCGAAAAGGATCAGTGGTCGGCCACGTTGCGTGCGGCGGCGTCGATGCGGGGTCCGAGCAGATTCGCCGCGGCATGGCGCGAGTGTCCGCAAGTCCGGACACGGGTCTGCGGCAACTTCGCGCGGTCGAAGAGGAAGCGCGCGCGGCGCATCGCGGCGTCTGGGCCACCCAAACACCGTAGCGGCCGATCTACTTCTTGGGCGCTCGTTTACGGGCGGGTACCTTCGACTCGGACTTTGCGGGCGCGCGTCCCGGATCGGGCTTGTTCAGCGCCGTCGCGATGAGCTCTCGCCACGCGCCATCGTTTGGAAGTGCGCGAGGCGCTGCGCGTTTTTTTGCAGCGGGCACTTTGCTTATTTCAATTCGCCGGCAGACTGGCTGTCGTGGGACTCTTTCAATTCGGACTGTTCCCGAAAGCGACGCAGGGCGCTGACCAGAGCCTGCATCGTGCGCAGCGTGTCGGGATCGCCTTCGTAGTAGCCTTCTCTCAGGCGCTGCTCTATTTTGTGAAGTTCGGTGGCGTTCATGTCGCAAGCAATGCAGCCCACGTGCCGTACCGCACGGGAGCGGGCTCTAACGAAAAAGTGCGCGCAGCGACCCCAGATACGCCGGCACGTCAACGTGCCCTTCGCGTGGCGCCCACGCACCGAAGTCCTTGTCAGTCAGCGGTTCGTAAGGACCCGCCTTGGCTTCGAAAAATATGGAGCCGGGCTCCAGTGAAACAAGCGCGTGATAGGTGCCGCCGGGAACATGCGCGCCGCTCAACTCACCGCCTGCAGTCAGAAGCGCGGTGTGGGTGACCGCACCGGCTTCGTCAAAACAGACGAGGCCGAACGCGCCTCGCAGCACCACGAACGTTTCGTCACGCAGCGGATCGGGATGCCGATGCGGGCGAATATAAGAGTCAGGCTCGACGGCGTTGAGCAGCCGCTGGGCGGGATGCTCGAGTGCGCTGTGGAAATTGAGGTTCTTTCTGCGGCGGGAAGCTTCGCCTGCACTCGCCGTCAGCGCATCGAGACAGTCGCGCCCGAAGAAATGGGGCGCAGACGCGTCGGTCACGGCGCCTGCTGAGGCTCCGCACTGGACGCGACGTAACCGTACTTCTCGGCATCGCGGACGCAATCCTGCATCGTTTTAAACGGCAACTGCGACATCCTCAATGTTTCACGGGTGCCGTCAGCAACGCATTTCCAGCGCCAGCGGTTCGTTTCACCTGGCTCCTGTTTGAATTCCCAGTGCATGTTTTATCTCGAATTGCGGTTGGACTTACGAAATGTGGAGCGAAGTGCGTGCCTGAAGATTTCGGTGATTGCCTCGTCCGGCGGCTTAACGCATTGGGGTGTAGCATAAGCTACTGATGGTGCTTTAAGGCGACGCAATCTCAAGAAACTTCCGAACGCACGTCTGAATTCCACGAAGGAGCGTGTCAAATGGCCCAGTATGAAAAGCAAACGCAGGAGTACGTCACGTCCAAGTGGACGAACGGCTGCCCGATGTGCGGCAATCGCAGCTGGGGCGTTGGAGAGCCTTACGAGCTCTCCGGGTTCTCACCAAAAGCGCGTACAACGGCCGAAGCAGTAATGCCGGTAATTCCGGTGGTTTGCAACGCTTGTTCGTATGTCGCCCTGATCGCGGGGATTCATAGTGGTTTGGTGAGTTCTTAGCCAGTAGGCCTCGCTGAATCACGCCGCACTGCAGGAGTGCATCCTCCAAGAGGGCCTCAAAGCGCTACACGACGCGCACGGCAGTTCCATAGCGCCCGAGCGTTGCGTCGTGCGTGAGAAGCGTCAGCGGTTCCAGCATGGCCTGTGCAACGAGCGCGCGATCGAAAGGGTCGGGGTGATGGCGCGGCAGCTGCGCCACGTGAGCGGCATGTGCAGCTACGAAAGACAGGTGCTTGAGGCCGGCAGCGTCGGCAGCCTCGATCAACGCGGCGGTATCGACCCGGAAATCCTTGCGGCGCAGCGCCGCCTTGATCGCAATTTCCCAAAAGCTCACAGCCGACACGAAACAGACATTTCCCGGCGCCGTCATCAATCCGCGTGCATCCTGCGACAGCTTTGGAGAATCATCGAGCATCCAGAGAAACACGTGCGTATCGAGCAGAATTCTCACTTGCCGCGGCGCCCTTCGAACAGCGTCAGCACCTCATCCGGCAGCGGTGCGTCGAAATCCTCCGGGTAACGCAGCTTCCCCTTCATCACGCCGAACCTGAGCTTTCTCGATGCGTCGAGTGGCACCAGCTTCGCGCGCGGCACCCCATTCTTCGAAATGACGATCTCGGCGCCCGCGGCAACTTCCTCGACCAGACGCGACAGGTGAGTCTTTGCTTCGTGGATGTTGACGGTGCTCATCTGGCATGACCTTTGGGTGTGAGTTTACTTGAACCAACACAGTGAGGCCAGCAAGATCGGGCCGTCGGTCGCCAGCAGTCGCGCGTCAAACGAGGTGGAAATCGAAGCGGGAACAGGACGTGTGTCTGCCGACATCGGCTACGCGAATCCGGTCTCACGGGGCACAGAGGGGTCGAGCGATCAGTGCAGCGTCTCCGGATCGTTCCGAGCGGGTGTAACAACAACGTAAGTGCGCTTGGCATAGAGACACGTTTGACGCTAATCACGCGTCGCGTTACTATCGAGCGTGTGATCAAGACGTTCAAGTGCGCCGACACGGAAGCTCTCTCGAAGGGCGATCGGGTCAAGCGTTTCGCAAACATCGCATCCGTTGCACGGCGCAAGCTGCGGCAGTTGGAGATCGCTGCCCGGCTCGATGATCTGCGGGTGCCGCCTGGCAACCGGCTGGAAGCGCTGAAGGGCGATCGGGCAGGCCAGCATAGCATCCGTGTGAACGATCAGTTTCGCGTGTGCTTCCGTTGGACTGCGGGCGGCGCTGAGGACGTGGAGATCGTGGACTATCACTGACGGAGACTCATGATGCGCAAGCTCAAACCCGTAACGCCGGGCGAACTCCTGCTGGAGGAATTTCTTAGGCCCCTGGATATCAGCCAATACCGGCTGGCGAAGGAGATCAGCGTGCCCGCGCAGCGCATCGGCGAGGTTGTGGCGGGCAAACGTGCCATCACGGCCGACACCGACCTGCGTCTGTGCCGGTTCTTCGGTCTTTCAAACGGCTACTGGCTGCGTGCCCAGGCGATGCATGACACAGAGGTCGCCGAACGGTCGTTGGGCGCGACGCTGGCGAAGATTAAGCCGTGGAAGAGTGCTGAGGAGGGTGGAAGTCACCTCCGATCGCGCGCGTAACGATCACCGTTTCGCTAGTGAATGGAAAATTTTCTCCTGGCGAGGAGCGGATACGAACCTGTGAAAGACGGACTAGCGGTATGCCCGGATCACCACCCCGCATGATTTTTACGTCACCATTTCCCCACGTTCGCGCAACAGTGGCTTAGCAGAATATCGTCAAGCCGTTGATTGTGAGGGTGGGTCTGGAAGGACTCGAACCTTCGACCAAGGGATTATGAGTCCCCTGCTCTAACCGACTGAGCTACAGACCCGAGCGGAGAATTTTACCTTACGCGACGGGTATGCCGCGGCAATGATCGGCCGACACATTCGCGGTCGCGTAATATCCGACGCTTTCCCATCGGCGGCTCTTCCCATGTCTTCACCATCGATCCCGCTTCTGTTCACGCCTATCGTGCTGCGCGGCCTCACTGCGCGCAACCGCGTCGTCGTGTCCCCGATGTGTCAGTACTCGTCGGAATCGGGCGGCCCCACAGACTGGCATCTCGTTCACCTCGGGCAGTTCGCGATGGGCGGCGCCGGCATCGTGTTCTGCGAAGAGACCGCAGTCGAAGCGCGCGGGCGCAAGTCGCATCATTGCGCGGGCATTTATGCTGACGCGCACATCCCCGGTTACCGGCGCATCAACGATTTTCTGCGCAGTCACGGGGCGCTGCCCGCGATCCAGATCGGTCATGGCGGACGCAAAGGATCGGGCTGCTCACCCTGGGAGGGCTATCGCCCGCTCACGGCCGAGGATGCGACGCACGGGCACGCGCCCTGGCAGACCGTATCGGCGAGCGCCCTCCCGGCGAGTGACCAGGCCCCCCTTCCACATGCGCTCGGCCTCGACGAAATCGGCGAAGTTATCGCGCATTGGCGTGAGGCTGCCTTGCGTGCAGTCGACTCGGGTTACGACATCCTCGAAGTGCACGCAGCCCACGGCTATCTGATCCATCAGTTTCTCTCGCCGCTCGCGAACCGCCGCGCGGATGGCTATGGCGGCGACCTCGAAGGCCGCATGCGCCTGTGTCTCGAGATCGTGGAAGCGGTACGCAACGTGTGGCCATCCGATCGCCCGCTGTTCATGCGCGTGTCAGCGGTCGACGGCGCCAACGGAAGCTGGAACGTGGACGACACGGTCGCGCTCTCTCGCGCCGCGCGCGAACGCGGTGTCGACGCGATTACCACGTCCTCGGGTGGTATCGGAGGGCCAGGCACCGCAACGCCGGTGCCGCGGGTGCCGGGGTATCACGTGCAGTATTCGGAGCGCGTCCGGCGCGAGGCTGAGGTGATGACGATCGCAGTGGGCCTCATCACCGAGCCGCGTCACGCTGAGGAGATTCTCGAACGCGGGCAAGCCGACATGATCGCGCTCGCTCGGGAGATGTTGTGGAATCCGCATTGGCCCGCACATGCGGCGCGTGAGCTCGGAGTGGCGGACTATCTCAACCTGCTGCCGCTCGGTTATGCGTGGTGGCTCAAGCGGCGCGAAGACATCCGTCGGGTGACGGAAGCAGCCGCCGCAGAACCGCGCACGCCTACTGAACCGTGATCCGTGCTTCCTTCACGACTTTTCCCCAGCGCTTGAGGTCGGATTCGATCAGCGCGCGAAACTCTTCGGGAGACATCGTCGCGGGCTCGATCAGCATGCCCTTGTAGCGTTCCTGGATCGGCGGGTGATTGACGGCGTTCACAAACTCGCGATTGAGGCGCGCAAGCACCGGCCTGGGCAAGCCCGCAGGGGCGAGCACTCCGAACCAGTGGAACAGCGTCATGTTGGATATTCCGGATTCGGCGAACGTCGGCACTTCGGGCTGCGCCGGGTGGCGCTTGGCAGTGGAAACGCCCACGGGACGCAGCCGTCCCGATTGAACGAACGCCACCGCGGCCGGCATCGACGTAAACGATGAATGGATCTCGCCGCCTACGACTGCCGCGACCGACGGGCCGGCACCCTTGAAGGGCACATGCGTGAGCTGAACATTCGCGCCGCGCTGCAAGAGCTCGGCGAGCAGGTGCGTTCCCGAGCCGTTGCCGCCTGAGCCGATCGTCCATTTTGCCGGCTGCGACTTCGCGAGCGCAACGAACTCTCCCACCGTTTTAGCCGGCACGGATGGATTCACGAACAGCCACATCGGCGCTCGCGCGAGGAGCGTGACCGGTGTGAAGTCCTTGACCGGGTCATACGGCACTTTGGCATACACCGCGGGGTTGATAGTGTGCGGCATGTCCGAGAGGATGATGGTGTAGCCGTCGGCCGGCGCCTTTGCTCCAAGCTCCGTGCCGATCATGCTGCCGGCGCCCGCACGGTTGTCGACAA
>JBKJPI010000410.1:0-4175 GCA_046595235.1 Burkholderiales bacterium
TCGCGCAGAATCTCAAGCAGACGATGTTCAACTTCGCCGCGCACCGCCGGCCTGAACACTACAAGCTCATCGTCGAGCGCGTTGGAGCGGAGGTCACGCCGGCGAATTAGAACTACCCGAAGTGCCAGCCGAGCCTCACCCGGCCGATGGCCATAGCGACAGCGGCCTGCGTGGGCTCTACGACCGGAATGCCCAGCTCCTGTTGCAGCGGCTTGCGATACCGTGCCATCCCTGCGCAACCCATGACCACCACGTCGGCGCCATGATCATCACGCAGAGTTTTGCCCACCTCTGCCATGCGCTTGAACGTTTTTTTTTCGTTGCTGAGCTCGGCGACCCCGAGGCCGATCGGTAACTCGCCCGCAAGGCGGTCCGTTACGCCGAGCGTCGCGATGTAGCGCAAATGCCGTGCGACGGACTGCCGCAGAATTGCGATCACACCAAACTGTTGACCGAGCGTGAGCGCGCTCAAAATGCCGCACTCGGCGATACCCAGAACGGGCTTCTTTGTCACCTCGCGCACCGAATGGATCCCGGGATCGCTGAAACAGGCAATCACGAAAGCGCCATAATCCTTCTCGTGCTTCGAGACAAGGCGATTGAGCGGCGTAACGACGCTGTCCACGTGGCCTTGTGTCTCGATTCCAGGGGGTCCTTCTTTCAGGGTCACACACTCGATTGCCGGGCCGCCGACGATCCGTAGCGGTTCGCAGGCTTCATCCATGGCGCGCGTAACGGCCACATTCGAATTGGGATTGATAACGAATATAGTGTCAGTCACAACCTGCCTCCATGCGCTCCGTGTCTTCGCAGTGGGCGCCGCTCCGAATGCTTCGCGAGGACACGGCGGACGATATCTTCTTCGATCAACAGTATCACGTGCGCCACGCTACGCAAGACTCCACGAGAAGCACAGCTCGCGCTAAGATTACGAATGCGCCACCGAGAGGCGCTTGGAGTCGTAATGACTGAGAAACTTGTGCTCGTCTTGGCGCTCGCGCTCACTGCCAGCCATGCAAGCGATGTCAGCGCGCAGCAAACGTATCCCGAGAAAGCGGTACGTATCGTTTCGCCCTTCCCCCCGGGAGGCGTCGCCGATCCCATCGCGCGCGCACTCGCGCAGAAGATGACCGAATCGTTCGGCCGCCCTGCCGTGGTCGAGAATCGCGCAGGCGCCGGCGGCACGATCGGCACCGACGTCGTCGCCAAGTCTCCCCCGGACGGCTACACGCTGCTCGTCGGCAACGTCTCCACCCTGGCCGTCGCACCCGGCGTGTACACAAAGCTGCCGTACAACCCGGCGCAGGATTTTTCGCCGATCACGCTGGTGGGCAGGAGCCCGATGGTTTTCGCAGTGCATCCGTCGGTTCCCGCGAAGACCCCGAAGGAACTGATCGCGCTGGCGCGTGCGCATCCGGGAAAGATGACCTTCGGCTCGTCGGGCGCCGGCAGCATCACGCATTTCGCGGGCGAGCTGCTCAACGCCGCGGGCAAGGTAAACATTACGCATGTTCCCTACAAGGGCGCGGCGCCGGTGATCCAGGCGATGCTGTCGGGCGAAGTCGACATGGGCGTGTTGCAAGTGCTGGAGACGCTGCCGCACCAGCGCTCAGGACGCCTGCGCATCATCGCGGTGTCGGGGACTCAGCGCTCGGCGGCGATGCCCGACGTTCCCAATGCCGGCGAGCTCGGCCTGGAGGCGACCGTGTGGTATTGCGTCGTCGGCCCTCGCGGCGTGCCGCCCGCGGTCATGAAGACCTTGCACGCGACGCTTTCCAAAGCCATCACCAGCGCCGATTTCGTCAAGCGCTTTACGGCCGACGGTGTGATACCGGAACCCTCCACGCCCGAAGAGCTGGCGACTTTGATCCGTAACGACATATCGCGCTGGGCCGAAGTCGCGAAGCGCACAGGTGTGAAGCTGGACTGAGCCTGGCATGCCGGTGAGCAGGCGTGTGGGTGGCGAATTCGCACTCAAATCGCCATTGGTATGTGAACCAGGCCACGACAATGCTGCTGCCACTAAATTTGGGATTGCCGAGACAATGCATCTGCATTACCATTTCGTCAAGGCGATTCCAGGAGACTGCCATGGCTGCTACGCTCGAGCTCGAATCCACGCTCACCGACCGTTATCAGACCACTGTGCCGGACGCGGTGCGCCGCGCCCTTAAGCTTGGCAAGCGCGACAAGATCCGCTACCTCGTGCAACCTGACGGCAGAGTCGTGTTAACACGCGCGAGTGCCGCGCCCGGTGACGACCCCGTACTCGATAAGTTTCTGCAATTCCTCGCCCACGACATCGAATCCCATCCAGCGCGGGTGGGCAGGCTCGATGAGGGTCTCGCCAAGCGGATTCGCGCGCTCGTGAAGGGCGTCAAAGTTGATCTGGACGCTGTGCTTTCCCCCGCGGACGAATAATGGCGGCGGCCCCGGCGGCGCTGGTCGTCGACGGCTGGACGTTGTTTGCGCACCCGCTGTTCCTGGATCAAGTGGAGTCGCTTGTCGCCCGCGTTGAGGCACGGCGCGCCAAGGATCCACTGGGCTATAAGAAGAAAAACGTCACCAAGCGGCTGGCGGCGATCGTCACACTCGCCTTCGAGGTGATTCCGCAGGATCCTGCTCGCGCAGAATATCGACAGGGCTCGACTCTAGGCGATCATCGTAAGCACTGGTTTCGCGCGAAGTTCTTTCAGCAGTACCGGCTCTTCTTTCGCTACCATAGGGCGAGCCGGATCATCGTGTACGCCTGGGTGAACGACGAGGACACGAAACGCGCCTATGAGCGCCCGGATGACGCGTACCGTGTCTTCCGGAAAATGTTGGAAGGCGGGCAGCCGCCAGAGGACTGGGAGACGCTGCTTGCACAGGCGAAACGCGGAACAACTCGCTTGCGAACTGTCGTAGGGAAGGCGCGGTAATACGTGTCAGTCGTCCGTTAGCCGTACGCCCGGAGCATGCGTCGTGTCTTTAGGCGACGCACTTTCGCTACTGCGACGGTGAGCCGTGAGCATGCTGTATCTTGGAGCTGAGCTCGGGCAGCCATAGAACGCCACCGTGCGGAATCGACTGACAAACTCCCCCGCTGTCTTGATACTAATAGCGTTTTCGCGCCCTTCAGCCGCTATTCATTTGTCAGTGCGAACAGAACATCCTCTTCAGAACAACGCGTTACCGAACGAAGCGAACACTCATGGGGTGCAGGTGGTCGGAGGTTCAAATCCTCTCGCCCCGACCAAATTCCCTTTTTCCCTGAGTAGTTTGCGTGTCGCGGCAACTTTCGCTCGACCTTCTCATGGGGAAAATTCACGCGTCCTGACCCGCGGCTCGGAACATCGCGTTCATTCTGGCGCGAATGAAGTTGTTCAAGGGGCAGTCGCCGAGCCGACGTCAAACACGAGCCGCGTTAGGGAAATGCCAGCCTCGTGACGTGCGAGCCCATTCTCGACCCATCCGACACCTCAAACGTTAAAGACGCGCTGAGCGAAGGCGGGGAGCTGGCCGCTCGCTGGCTTTACAGCACGCGCTCGCGCTGATCGAGCGCAAATGCGGCGAGCAGCCGGTCGCGCTCGACTGCTATCCGTACATCGCGTCATTGACGGTGCTGCGCTAGTGTAACGATTCGTTAATGCTCTCAGCGCTAACGCCTGCGCCGTAGTACGACGCCGCGCCCACTCCACAAGGCGGTTGTTCTCTTCGACCGTCAGCGTCAGCTGCGGCAGTGGCCGTCCCCGCATATCTGTCTCCCTGTGACGACCTTACTATGAGACAGATGCAGAGCATATTAGTTGTACGATTTAAAGAATCACGACACTCTAGTTCTCGAGCTTGATTCCAGCGGCCCTGACGATTTTCGACCACTTGGCCGTCTCGTCGTGGATGTACTGCGCAAACTGTTCCGGGCTGTTGGCGACGACCTCAGTGCCAAGGCCCGCCATCTTCTCCCGCATCTCGGGCGTCTTCAGCACTTTCGCGACTTCCGCATTGAGCTTGTCGACGATGGGCTTCGGCGTCCCCGCGGGTGCGACGAGTCCCTGCCACGACACCATGTCGAATCCCGGGAATCCAGATTCGGCGAGCGTCGGCACCTGCGCGAGTATCGGTGAGCGGTTCTTGCCGGTCACGGCGAGCACCTTCAGCTTGCCGGCCTTGATGAAAGGCAGCGCCGACGGCAG
>JBKJPI010000452.1:0-6147 GCA_046595235.1 Burkholderiales bacterium
CGCACCGATGGCGCGCGCGGTGTTACCTATGACTGCGACTTTCGACATGCGACTGCTCCCTGGGTATGCCCGCGACGCAGCTTATTTCCACCCGAGGTCGAGCTTCTGCGTGGGGAGGGGTAGACGCGGCGCGTAGGCGGTGGATCGATCAACTGCCTTCGGCGGTGATGCCGATTTTCTTCACGAGCGCCTGCCATTTCGAGGCTTCTGACTTGAGGTACGCGGCGAATTGTTGGGGCGTGTCACCGACGGGCTCGAGCCCGGATGCGGTGAGCGACTTCGCGACTTCTGATTCAGCGAGCACCGCGACGATGTCGCGATTCAGCCGCGTCACGATTGCCTGCGGCGTTCCGGCGCGAGCGACGATCCCGTTCCAGTTGCTGGCTTCGTATCCGGGCACGCCCGACTCCGCCAGCGTCGGCATCTCAGGAAACAGCGGACTGCGAGTGAGTTTGCCGACACCGAGACCGCGCAGACGCCCCGCACGAATGTGCGACTGCGCAGTCGTAAGGTTCGCCATCATGAGCGAGATGCGGCCGGCAACGAGGTCGACGACAGCGGGTGCGCCACCTTTATACGGCACATGCGCTGCGTCGACACCCGCTATACTTTCAAAGAGCGCCATCGCAAGGTGCGCCGCGCCGCCGACGCCGCTCGAGCCGTAGTTGAGCTTTCCGGGATTCTTTCTGAGCAGCGCGATCAGTTCAGAGGTGGTTTGTGCGCCGACCGACGGATGCACGGTCAGGAGATTCGTGGACGACGCGATGTTTCCCACCGCGATGAAGTCGCGCTCGAGGACATACGGGACTTTCGCATACAGGGCGGGATTCACGGCGAGCGGCGGCGTCGCCATGAGCAGCGTGTATCCGTCGGGTGTCGAACGCGCGGCAATCTCGGTGCCGATGAGCGTCCCGGCGCCGGTGCGGTTATCGACCACCACCTGCTGCGTGAGGCGCTGCGAAAGACGCGCTGCCATGACCCGCGCGATAAGGTCGGTCGACCCGCCTGCGGCATAAGGCACGATGATGCGGATCGGACGCATGGGATAGTCCGCCGCGAGCGCGGGTGCGCCGATGATTACTGCGAAGACCAGGGCCGCGTTGAGCATCGCGCGCCTGAGCAAAGGTGCTTCACTCATGAAACTCGAACCGTGGAGCAACTGAAACTCGACACGCACATTCGCGTTCGACAGCTCATTTGGCAGGCGGCACTGACAGCAGCGCGTCGCGGCCGGTGATCACACGTCGGCGTTCTTCTGCTTCCCACGTGCCCCAGCCGTTTTTGCGGGCGTCGTCGACGCACTCTTTTAGCGTTGCGAACGACCGTGAAGCGCTTTCCCCGCGGCCGTCCCGGTGCTTCACTTCCCAACGCCATTGATCGTTGTCAGTTGTCACGAACTGCCACTGGCTTCGACGTTCGGGTTGCACGCTGGTCGTAATTCTCTTGATGCAGGCTCGGGCATTATGCCAGCAGGCGCTCCGAAACCGCCGAACAGGGTAGCGGTGCCGGCCGGGGCGGCGAGCCTCCCAACCGGGTGCAACCGCGTGCGTGCCCCCCCAGCAACCAAACAGACCGTAGCCGCAGCCGGCTCTTGGGCATACGTATTGCACTCGATACCTTCCCTTAGATGGCATGCCTTCGCGACAAACGGGATCGAGTGACCGCTTCCAAAACAGATGTGTGGCACTTCGTCTGCGATGAGCGCCAAGGGCTCTGGTCGTGGAAACGCGTCTCGGCGGCGGGGGCAGAGGTGGCACACTCGCCGTACTCGTTTGCCTCCTTCAATGTCTGTGTTGCGGATGCCGAGCGCGCCGGTTTCGTCAACGACACCCCAAGTATCCGCCGCATGTGGGATCCAGCTACGGATGTGCCCACGCCTTCCGGTACTACTAACTCCGAACGCCGAAGGCGCTCCCGCAGCCGGGCGCGGTGAAGTCGTTGCGTGATCGCGCCATCCGGATGTGAGCTCTGGTGTGCCTTCCTGCTTCGAGCGCTGTAAGTAGGCCGCATAAAACAGGTCGAACACTTTCGCGCCATCGATGGCGGCCTGGTCGCCGACCGATGCTCCCGCGAGGTGCGCAGCGCGGATTGGAGGCGGATTTCGACATATGATTGGAGGGTGCAAAAAACTTTACACGTATAACCGGCAGGCTCAATGAAAGTTCTGATCGCTGACGACGACGAAAGCACGCTTTCCGTGCTTGCAGCACTGCTGGACGATATCGGACATGAAGCTGTACTAGCGCGCGATGGGCTGGAAGCGTGGGCCATCATTCAGGGCCGTGAAGCGCCGCCGCTTGCGATACTCGACTGGATGATGCCGGGCATGGACGGCGTCGACATCTGCCGTGAGCTGCGGCACCAGCAGAAGAGGCCGTATCCCTACCTCATCATGCTCACGGCGCGCGATCAGATCGAAGATCTGGTCGAAGGCATGGAAGCCGGCGCAGATGATTATCTGCGGAAGCCTTTCGACATGCGCGAGTTGCGCGCACGGCTGCACGCGGGCGAGCGCATTCTGGCGTTGCAGGATGAGCTTCGGGCGCGCGCCACCTTCGACGACCTCACGCGGCTTCTCAATCGCGCAACGGTCGTGGAGCGACTTGCGCGCGAGCTTGCACATATCAAACGCAAAGGCGGGGCGGTCACCGTGATCCTGCTCGACCTCGATAACTTCAAGCGCATCAACGACACGCACGGACATGCTGTGGGCGATGAAGTGCTTTGCGCGGCCGCCAAGCGCCTCGCTGCGAGCATGCGGGCATACGACGAGCTGGGACGCTACGGTGGAGAGGAGTTCCTCGCGGTATTGCCAGCCTGCGCGTCAGCATGCGGACTGGTTGTGGCCGAGCGCATGCGCAAATCGCTCGACGTGCTTCCGGTCGGCACGTCGAGCGGTGCCGTAACGCTGACTGCAAGTTTCGGTGTGGCAACCGCCGACAAGGCGCGTGAAGTCAGTGCCGAAGAGCTAGTCGGCCTGGCAGACAAAGCCTTATACAAAGCAAAGCGATCCGGCCGCAACCGGGTTGAAAGCGCCTGAGGGCGTTCACCGGTCGCTCCCCTTGCTGCGGCACCCCGCCGTGAGGTTATCGAGGAGAAAGCAATGACAGGTATCAGAACGCTCGTATCGTGCGCGGCGGCTCTGGTCGTTCTGCAGAGCCTGCAAATGAGCGCCGTCGGTGTAGAAGCGGCTGAACCTGCGTCGGTAGATAGCGAGGCCTCGAAACAGACATCGATCTATGAGAGCCGCGGGGTCGATGTGCCCCAGGGTTATGTCATCGATCGCTCATTGCTGTCTTACATGTTCGTGCTGCCGGCTGAATTCAAGGATAGCCTTGCAAGGCTTGGCGCAGGCGATCGATGGCTGGACATTGGAGCCGGTGAGGGTCGCGCCGTGCTGGACTACACAACCGGCAAGTACGACGCGATGCTGCCAGGCCGCGGGCTGGGAAAAGCGCGGGCGGTCGCCATGTCGATCGAAGACAGAAGGACGGCTCATTGGCGCGACACCGTTGCAGCTGTCGCGCCGAACCAGATTCAGTATCTCGTTGGCAGGCGCTTTCGCGATTATTCGCGCGCGGAGCTCGGGCAGTTCCAGATCATTACCGATGTGGTGGGCGCCTTTTCGTACACGCGCTTCATGTCACAGTTCATGCAGCAGGCGCTCGACGCACTGCATGTGAACGGCACTCTATACACGCTGCTCCAGGATATTCGCACTGAGACCGGGGTCAGCCGTCCTTATTATCCGGATGCATCATTTCTCACCCGGCTTCAGGGCGCCGACAGCGCCGAGATGACGGTGTGCTCGTGGCTCAAGAGCATCAGTTGTGCGGAAGTGACGTGCGAAGCGAAACCGCAGTTCCCACCGCCGATCGAGGTGTATCGCATTCGAAAAACATGCGATCCCGTAACGGTACCGCGTCTCGAACTTGTACATTTCCAGGCAGGGACCCCCCCTGAGAGACGCTTCCGATTGGCTGGGCCCGAACGGCCATGAGTTCGGGGGCTTTCTGGTCCGACCACTGACTGTACTGAGAAGGTACTGCGGGTTCGCTCTCGTACTGTTCCTGGCGATGGTCTGCGGGTGTGCGGGCCTCCCGCCGCTGGACCGTGCGGCACTGAAGGCGGCGACGCCCGCCGAGCTGCAGGAACGACTGCTCGAGCACGAACCGCAGATCGACCTTTTCAGATCGACGGGGCCTTTTGCAGTGTCGGTTCAACAGAACCTAAAGCTTCAGCTCTCACCCAAGGAGGTGACGGCCGGTGACTTGTTTCTGTCGGCGGTCACTGAAGATGCGCCCCTGGTTATCTTTCTGCACGGACAGGAGAGCTCGAAAGCTGCGCATGCGAAGCAGGCCATGCACCTCGCGTCGTGGGGGGTTCATTGCCTCACTTTGCAGCTACCGAATAAAGGACCCTGGGACGCGAATGGCAGATCCCTCGTGAGGATCGTCAGCTTCATTCAGCGCTCGCCTCACCTCATCGCCAAGGGTCTCGACGTCAACAGGATCGTTCTTGTCGGCTACTCGTTCGGTGCCTCCGCAGTGGCGGTGGCGCTGGCACAGGGCGCACCCGGCGCGGGAGCCATCCTGATCGACCCCGCGGCAATCGGTAAGGATTTGCCGGACCTCCTGCAAAAAATCAATAAGCCGGTCATGATCATAGGTTCGGATGATGAAATCTATTCGACGCGCGGCCGCGAATATTTTTACGATTTCATTCGTAGCGGGGTCGCGGAGCTTTCGATCCGTGACGCAACGCACGCGGACGGCCAATACCCGACAGACGTAGCGTTGATGAACGCCGGCATCGATCCGAATGTCACCGAAGAACTGCAAATGACCTTTGTGAGCGCATTGACGTCAGCGGTCATCAGTCTGTCAGCGACCGGTGCGTTCGATTATGCGTGGACGAGCTTCGCGCCCGCTTTCGCGAGCGGAAAATTGTTTAACGCGAAGAAAAAATAAATCAGGGCAGCGCCTCGACCGGGCCGGGCGGGTCGTTGGACGCATGCTCGCCCCGCGGTCAGGATATCGGCAGGGATCGCGACGTCGGCAGCTCGTGCCTGGGCATGTCGATCGTGAAGACGCAACCGGAGCCGGGCCGATCGCGGACGCTGAGTGTTCCGTCGTTCGCCTCCACGCTCCGACGGGAGATCGAAAGTCCAAGGCCCAACCCGGATTTGTCCGCGCCGGTCTGCTTGAATGCCATGAACATCTGCTCGGTGTCGCCTGACGGCAGCCCGCCGCATTTATCTTCGACGTCGATGAAGATGCGATCGACGCTGGCGAAGGCGCTCAGGGAGACCGTGCTTTGCTCGTGCGTAAACTTGAAGGCGTTCTGCAGCACATTGCCCAGAGCCGAGAACAGCAGATCGCGGTCGCCATTAAGGGCAAGCTTTGGATCGACTCGCGAGACGGTCAATTTGCAGTCGCGCGTCAGCGCTTCGAGCGATGCGGACATCTGAATTTCGGCGATGAAGTCGGCGAGGGAGAAGAGGTTGTGTCGCGCCGGCATTCCGGCTGTGATCCGCACGTCCGCCAGTGACTGGTCCAGGAGCGTTCGCAGTCTCACCAGACTGTTGCTCAGGACTGAGCCGGTAGCGCCGCTCAAGCCCACGTTGCCGGCCCTGACGGCGGTGAGCGCGAGCGTGGCCGTGTGCAGGTGATTTCGCAGGTCGTGTGCGAGAAACCCGAGCCTTTCATTCAACGCCTTGACCGTTTTGTCGACGATCAACACCTCGCGCTGATACGAAAATTCCGTAACGGCTTCGGCGATGGCGTTATCCAGACACCGGTTGAGCGTTCGAAACTCGTCGATCGTGATCGGCACTTCGAGCTCGAATGCCAGATCCGTGGTGGCCTGACAAAGATCGCCGTAATCGTGAACCACCTGGTCGACGGTGAAACCATGTTTCAGCAGCTCGCGCGCATGCAACGTTGCTGTTTCACCCATTTCCGACATCCCGACCGTGCCGCCCCCCGCTGGACCGGAGACCGTTTCGCTGCCCCGCGAGTCGAGCGTTTGCTCCATCTGCAGCGTCTCGATGAGCTGCTCGAGGAAGGCAGAGACTCCATGCTCGAGGCCCGGTTCACGAACGCCCGGTGCATGTCGCCGGGCGACCTTTTCCCGGCATCGTTCGAC
>JBKJPI010000573.1:0-7341 GCA_046595235.1 Burkholderiales bacterium
CCTTGAGCGATTTACTGCGCCGGCTGTTGCTGAGATGCCGGCTGTTGCTGCTGCTGAGGCTGTTGCCGTTGCTGCTCTTTTTCTTCCTTGCGGTCCTTGCGGGTCGCAGCGCGCTGACCGACGACTCCGCCGGCACCGGCTCCGGCCCCCGCTCCGACGGCGCCTCCAATCAATGCGCCCGCCGGCCCGGCAACAGCTGCGCCTGCGGCTGCGCCCGCCGTCGCACCACCCAATCCACCGGCACCTGAACCCGCGCCCTGCGCGGTAGCGCTCTTCACTTCCTTACGTGTTTCTTTGCGCGCCTCTTTACGCTCTTCCTTCCGCTCTTTACGTTCTTCTTTGCGCTCTTCCTTGTCAGTGTTCTGCGCATGAGCGTAAAGGCCGGTTCCAGCGATGCAGATCGCAAGAGCAATCGGGCTGACTTTGAACATATTCATTTTCTCCATGCTAGACATGAGTACAGGGGCGTGAGGCGGACCCGCTGGTCTGCGGGCAATCTTCCGGTGAGCTGGATTAATTTGGTTTGTTGACGCAGGTGCAGCGCGCGCGGCGGTTCGCAGTTGCCTCGAGGCAGCGTGCGGTCTGCGGTGCGGCACACGTCACCTCGCACTGTCGGCGACTGTTGCTCGTGCTGCACGTCGTCGTCGACATGCCGTCGCCGGTGCTGGTAATGACGCTCGTTCGAGTGCCGTCACCGCCGCTCGTGATGATGGTGCTAGTGCTGACGCTACTGTTGCTATTCGTATTGGTACTCGAATTGACGCTGCTGGTGACACTGTTGTTGATTGTACTGCTGCTATTCATGCTGCTGTTGGATGTGACCGACGCAGCGCCAGCCTGGACAGCGAAGCAAATTACCAGAACGACAGTGATTAGGGATCTCATTGTTACCTCCCGATCCTTGCGGATCCTCGTCGTGGATGCAGCCTAAAGAAAAAGGGGCGCAAGCCCCTTCCTCTTTGGCGAGAGGCGTTTCCGCCCCTGTCGCCTAATGCCTGCTACTGGTTGTGCTTGTCGTTCTTGTCATGCCCTTTGGCCTTGCCTTTACCGCGCTTGCCCGGGCCATCACCATTCATATCGCTGCTGACCGAGCCGCTTGCCGATGCTCCGGTGCCGCCGGCGCCTGTGGCCGAACCTGCGCCACCCTTAACCGTCGAGCTCATGCCGCTACCGCTCTTGGCAGTGCCGCCAGCCGCTGTGTTGCTGGTCGTCGACGTGTTCTGCGACGCGCTGGTGCTCTGGTTCGTGGTCGCGTTCGGGCTGATCGTCACGTTGCTGTTCGGCATCGCCTTGAAGTTGGCGTTGGTGTTTACCGATGTATTCGCGCTCGGATTGGTGGACTGGCTCGCCGTCGAGCTGGTCGTGCTGTCGGCCTTGTTCGTCGTACGGCCCTTGCCTTTACTGTCAGTGCCCGTGCCCGCCGTAGTGTTGCTCGTCGTGCCGGTGTTCTGGCTTGTGGACGTGGTCTGGTTCGTCGTGGCGCTCGGGCTGATCGTCACATTGCTATTCGGCATTGCCTTGAAACGTGCATCGGTATTGACCGATGTGCTCGCGCTCGGCGCTGTTGACTGAGTCGCGGTGGTGCTCGTGTTGCTGCCCGCGGTATTGCTCGTGGTCTGCGCGAGAACCGACCCGCTGGTAGCGGCGACCACTGCTGCTGCGATAAGGGTGAGTTTGTTACTGATCATGCACTTCTCCTCTGTTGTTGGCCTACGCTGAATCCTGTGCACCTTTCGTACCCGGAAATCATTTCGTGCACAATTTCCGGTTCACAGACGCGACGGCTGGAACAAGGCTTAACGCTGCCGACAGGCGTCGGTTGACTCCACAAAATGCCGCTAGCACCCGCTCGCTGACGATCACTCCGGCCCGACGAAGCCTATATAGGCGCCACATGAGATATGCGGCGCGGCAAGCATTGCGTGCTCACCTGTATTGCGCACGCCACGTGCGAGCGGTGGAATGCCGTGCGCATCCAACCAGCGCGCAGCCGCGCCCATGCTCGTCGTGCGATACAGCGCCTGAAATGGACCGGCGCCGCGCCGCTCGAGCGCGTCTGCCGCGGGGCCCGGCGCGTAGGGTTGAACGATGCCAAGACCCGTCGGACCCAACTGGAAGACAGCCATGTCCGACATGATCACGGTGCCTCGCTGCAATGCAGGTTGCGCGATGCCCAGAACTTTCGCATACATCGCTGCAGCACCTTCAGCGTCCGGCACCACGATGTAGGCACGCTCGAGCGTATACACGCCGTTCGAGTGCTTCGCCGCGGTCCCCACCTGCTTCCGACGTAACTCGACCGGGGTCGCATGCTCGATGAAAAAAATCGGCAGCGGATTGGCAGGGCCCAGGAATGCGGCCTTCCATCGCAACTCATCGCCGTTAATCGTGCGCCGTGCGCCTTCTACAGGGGCACTCACTTCGACCCCGCGCTTGCGCATCGCGTCGACTTCCGCCGCGATATTGTTGCTCTGAATAACAACGTAGCGAATCCCGCCTCCGGCTGCGACGAACTCAGTCAGCGCTCCGTAAGGGCTATTGGCGCGGTACTCTGCCTCGTCGCGGATCGCGAGCAACTCGACGTAATCATCCTGGTTGAAAGCGATCGCGTTGTGAGTGCCTTTTCCCGTATGCACGCCACCCGGATGAACATCGAAGCCGAGCTTGCGGTATTGCTCCACACCTTCAGCCAAGTCGCGCACGCAGATCATGACGTGATCGATTCGTGTAAGCATGCTCACTCGGTCTTAAGGCAGCACGATGCAAGCAGCCTAAGGCGCGCTGCGGACGATCCGCTCCTCGAGCCTTGCCCACGGGATGCCGAGCAGCGTCGCCTCACCCGTGTTCAGGACCGTTCGCCCATCGCTCTGCAGATAGAGCCACTGTTCCATGTAAACCGCAGGCTGGCGAATGCGGTAGCGAAGGTGGAAGAGATTGCCTTCGACCTCGCCCGTCATGTCGCCATCGGCATCACTGAGCGTGCCGGTGTAGGTGCGCTCATCGATCGCTCGCATGTGCCATGTCCGCGTCTCGACTTTCCCACTGCCGAACGCTATGGTCTGATCGAGTCGAAACGTGCCATCCGGTTCTTTCCGTCCCTGGCTCTGAACTCGCACCGACTGTGGCGAACCGCCACGAAAAGTGAGGGTCCCATGACCTTCCGTCCTGCCCGCAAAAAACACTTCCGGCCGCATCGACGGCGAGGCGGCCGCGAGCGGCTGCGGCGCGGGTGGCGCAAGGCAGCCGGAAATGGCCATCGAGAGCGTCGCAGCAGCGATCACGGTGCGACCGCGCATACGATCAGAACGCCGCTTATTTGTGATGCGCATTTTGATTTTTGAGTTAGCGATTTGCGAGCTCCAGCAGCGCTGCCGTGAGCACGCGCGTGCCCGCAGCGAGATCTTCGGGTTTCGCATTTTCAGCTTCGTTATGGCTGATGCCGCGCTCGCAAGGCACGAAGATCATCGCCGTCGGACAGACGCGCGCCATGTACATCGCATCGTGACTCGCGCCGGAGGGCATGCGGCGGTGAGGCAGGTCGAGCGCCTTCGCTGCACGCTCTACGCACTCGACTACAGCGCCATCGAAGACGCATGGATTGTCGTGCAGTGTCACCGTGACCTTCACCGAACAGTGTTTCACCGCTTTACGCACCGTCGGCTCGACCGCGTCGCCGAGGCGTGCAATCGTGGACGCATCAGGATGCCGCACGTCGACCGAGAACATGACGTGGCTCGCGATCGAATTGGGCGAGTTCGGGGTGACCAGCATACGGCCGATCGTGAAGCGCACCGTGTCGGTTGCGTCGCGCGTGAGCTCGTGCAGCGCGTTGATGGCGGCGATCGCGTCGCGCAGCGCGTCCTTGCGGGCGCCGACCCGCGTCGTGCCGGCGTGGGCGCTCTCGCCGAAGACTTCGACATTGAACCAGCGCAAACCCTGGATTCCGGTCACCACGCCGATGGTCTTTCCTTCCTGCTCGAGGATTGGCCCCTGCTCGATGTGCGTTTCGACGTATGCAGCTGCCGGCGCGTTCAGCGCACGCTTTTCGGCCCCGGGCGTTGCGGCGAGCGTTCGCGCGAGCGCATCCTCGAGCACGATGCCTTCGTTGTCCGTCACCTCGAGGAAATCGCTGAGCGCTTTTGCTTCCGTATATACCGCCGAGCCCATGGTGCATGGCGCGAAGCGCCCGCCTTCTTCGTTGCTCCAGGCGACGACCTCGATCGGGTGGCGCGTTCGTGCGCCTGCCTGGTCGATCGCTTCGATCGCTTCGAGCCCGGCGAGCACGCCATAAATGCCGTCGAACCGTCCGCCGCGGGGCTGGGTGTCCATGTGGCTGCCGGTCATCACGGGCGCCGCATGCGGATCGCTGCCCGCACGGCGGATGAAAAGATTCCCGATCGCGTCGATCGCCACGGCGAAGTTGCGCGCGCGCGCCCACGCGATCAGAAGTTTGCGAGACGCGACATCTTCATCTGAAAAGGCCGCGCGATTGACGCCGCTGCCCGGGATCGCACCGATCTGCGCCATCTCCATAAGGCGCTGCCACAGCCGGTTCTGATCGACGTGATTGACGGCGTCCTGAAAGTCTTCTCGCATGCTCACTCGATCTTAACCCCTGCAGTGCGCACAACCTTACCCCACTTCGCGATGTCGGCCTTGATGCGCCCGGCAAGCTGCTCTGGCGTGCCGCCGACCGCGACCCCGCCCTGAGAAAGCAAGCGGTCCTTCACGTCCTGTGTCGTCAGGATCTTCATGGTCTCGGCGTTCACCTTCATTATGATCTCGCGCGGCGTGCCTGCGGGCATCATCAGGCCGAACCAGCTGTCAGCTTCAAAGCCTTTCAGGGACTCGTTGATCGCCGGCACGTCGGGCATCGCGGGTGAACGCGTGCTGGATGCAACGCCGAGTGCGCGAATGCGGCCCGTTTTTACGTGTGGCAGCGATGAAGGGATGCTGTCGAAGAACAACTGAACGTTGCCTGGGATCAGGTCGGAGAGACCCGGCGCGCTCCCTTTGTAAGGCACGTGCAATACTGTGAAGCCGCCCATCTGCTTCAGCATTTCCTGTTCCAGATGCGAGAGCGTGCCCTGCCCCTGCGAAGCAAACGCAAGCTCACCGGGCCGCGCCTTTGCGAGCGCGATCAGCTCCTTCACGTTTTTCGCAGGCAGCGTTGGATGCGAGACGAGCACGTGCGGCACATTGCCGGCGAGTGCCACAGGCGCGAGATCGCGCTCGAGGTGATACCCCAGGTTGGTGTAGACGGCCATGCCGATCGCGTTGGTCGTCACCGCCGACATGACAGCGGTGTAGCCGTCGGGGGGCGCCTTGGCGGCGAGCTGCACACCGAGATTGCCGCCGACGCCGGGGCGGTTATCGACGAGCACCTGCTGCCCCCAGGCTTCCGCGAGCTTCTGCGCGATCGTCCGCGTGAGGAGATCCGCTGCACCGACTGGCGGGAACGGCACAATGATGCGAATCGGTTTGGTGGGATAGGCCTGCGCGCCCACTTCGAGCGCGGCGAGCGCGAAGCCGGTCGCGACGATCAATCTGCACGTGTGACGCATGCTTACACCCCTCAGATTATGGCGGACGCCAGTGGACTAACATACCCCAACGATTTGGCCGACTCCAGAGAGCGCCCCTGCGCGGTGCGCAAGGCCCAACTACGGTGCGCGCAGTACGCGTCGTGTCTATCGGATGAAACGTAAACTAAAGCGTCTTCACAGTATTCCAGGAGTGCAACGTGGCCCTTGATCTCATCCTGTCCAACGCGCGACTCGCAAACAGCAGCGACTCGCACGCAACTGTGGACATCGCCGTCACCGATGGACGCATCACCGACATCGAACCGCGCATTCCCGGTGACGGTCCACGCGTCGATGCGGGCGGGCGATTCGTGTCTCCCGGCCTGGTGGAAAGTCACTTCCACCTCGACAAGTCACGCATTCTCGACCGCGTCGCGGCGCTCGAGGACCGCCGCGCCACCGACTACATGAAGCGCGTCTCGTCGGTCAAAGACACGTTTACGGTCGAAGACACCTACGCGCGGGCACGCGAAACGCTCGAGCAATGCCTGCTCAATGGCGTGATGCACATGCGCACCCACGTCGAGGTCGATGACCCTGTCGGCCTGCGCGGCTTCGACGCGATCGAGCGCCTTGCGAAGGACTACGCATGGGGCATCGATCTCCAGCTGTGCGTCTTTCTGCAGGAAGGCTGGACCAACGTTGCGGGTGCTGAGGCGAACGTTGTGCAGGCCCTGAAGCGCGGCGCAACCGTGGTCGGCGGCGCACCACGTTATGACGCAAACGGCCCCGCGCAGATCGAGCGCATCTTCGCACTCGCCAAAGAGTTCGATGTCGACATCGACATCCATCTCGACGGCGGCTATACGACCGACGACATGGATATTCACCAGGTATGCGACCTGACCGATGCGATGGGTTGGGGCGGACGTGTAGCGGTCGGACACGGCAACAAGTACTCGTGTCTGCCGCAGGCGGACCTCGTAGCGCTTGGCAAGCGCCTCGCGAATTCGGGCGTCGCAGTGTCCGTCCTGCCGGCAACCGACCTGTTCACGAGTGGGCGCCACCAGGAGCACAGCGTCATGCGCGGACTCGCCGATGCCAATGCCCTCGTCGCGCAGGAGGCGAACTGCTCGATCGCCACGAATAATGTGCTGAATCCTTTCACGCCTTACGGCGATTGCTCGCTGGTGCGCATCGCGAACATGTACGCGAATGTCGTGCAGCGCGGCACCGAAAAGGATTTGTCCGAATGCTTCGCGATGATCAGCGATCGGCCGGCGCGGATCCTGCGTAAGGATGATTACGCGATTGCAGTGGGCAACCCCGGCGACCTCGTGGTGTGGAATGCCAAATCACCCGCCGAGGTCATTGCGCGAGTGGCGCAGCCTTTGATGAGCTTCAAGCGCGGACGCCGCGTGTTCACACGCGAGATGCCCACGCTGAACCTGCCGTCGACGCCGTAGCGGTGCTGAGATCGCGACGCCGGCGTAAAGCTTCGTGCGCCGTGCATTTCAGGCACGCGCGGGCCTTGTTCCTACGAAACCTCGCGGACCCCGGCAGCCGCGCCGCGCCGAGAGCGATTGCCGCGATGAAAGACACGCTGCCGGCAGCGCGGAACGCTTCGCAGCGTTGATCAGGGAAGGTACCGAGCGCTGGCGCAAAGTGCATCGCTAAAAGTCCGGTCAATCCACCTTCGCGCCGGCTTGCTTGGCGACTTTGCCCCATTTGGAAATTTCGCGCACGATAAAAGTGCCGAATTCCTCCGGACTGCTCGCCACCACTTCGCCGGCTTCGGCCGCGAAACGCTCCTGCA
>JBKJPI010000579.1:0-2513 GCA_046595235.1 Burkholderiales bacterium
CGCCCGACCTGCCACTACGCCTACCACCCGTGTGACGACACCGTGCTTTCAGTGCACGAGCTCGCGGGCAAGGGCTGGGTCGGCCAGGAACAGCGGCGCATTCTGATGGATGAGATCTTCGATGGCCAGGACGAGCTCGGCGCGCTGCTCATGGGTCACAGCCGCGGGGCATACTGGTTCGGTTCGCGCATTTCGGTTCATGCAGCGCGGAAGCTTGCGCCTTACAACAACGCGACGAGCATTCAGGTCGCGGCGGGTGTAATGGGTGGGGTGGTGTGGGCGATGGAAAACCCGCGGGCGGGCATCATAGATCCGGACGACGTCGACTTCGAGCGCGTGCTGGAAGTGGCGAATCCGTACCTCGGCGAAGTGCTCGGCGCCTACAGTGACTGGACGCCGCTGGTGGGGCGCAATCATCCGTTTCCGGAAGACATCGACCCCACCGATCCCTGGCAGTTCAAGAACTTCCGCGTCGGCTGATCAGGCGACTGCCAGATTCAACTCCTCGTTGAGGGCGATCTCTACGGCTTCGTAACTGCGGGCGACGGATGCGAACAGCGGCTTCAGCTCGTCAAGCGCGTCGGCTTCTGCTGCGATTTCGATCTGCCTGCAGAGCTCAGCGAAATGCATCGCGCCTACGTTCGCGCTCGCTGATTTGAGTGTGTGTGCGGCTGCCACGATGCCGGCCATATTTTGCGACTGGTACGCCGTGGTCATTTCGCATATTACTTTCGGCGTGTCCTCGAGATAGACGCCGACCACTTGCCCTAGCACCTGCTGCTCGGCGCTCACGAGCGCCCTTAGTGCATCGAGCACGGGACGGTCGAGGACACTCGGCGCTGCGTCAGCTTTCTCGGCCTCCGCAGGCTTCACTTCCACGACTTCCATGACGGGCGCCTGTTGCGGCAGCCAGCGCTCGAGCATCGCACGTATCTGCAGCCGGCTGTAAGGCTTGCTCAGGTGGTCGTCCATGCCCGCGTTCAGGCACTCTTCGCGGTCCTGTTGCATCGCGTTCGCGGTGAGCGCGATGATCGGGATGCGCTTCACGTTCCGCTGCTTCTGGTTCTCGCGAATGTTGCGCGTTGCCTCAAAACCGTCCATCTCCGGCATGTGGCAATCCATGAGAATCAGGTCGAAAGTCGAGCTTGCATACGCCTCGACCGCCTCGCGCCCGTTTTTTGCCACAGTGACTTCGTGCCCTTCGATTTTGAGGATCGCGAGCGCCACCTGCTGGTTCACAGGATTGTCTTCTGCAAGCAGCAGTTTTGCACCGTGCTTGGCGCGCACGATGTGCGCCGAAGGCGCGGGCATCGAAAGTTCCATCGGAACTTCTGCTGTGCCTGCCATCGCGCTGACGAGCGCGTTATACAACGCTGACTGGCGCACTGGCTTGGAGAGGCACGTGAGCACGCCGGCGTGACGCGCTTCGCGTATGTCGCCATGGCGGCCGACGGGCATCAGCATTACAAGACGCACGTCGCTGACAGCCGGGTTTGCTTTTATCGTTTTGGCGAGATTGATGGCGCCGATGCCGGCGAGCGCGCTGTCCATGATGACGATGTCGTACGGAACGCGGCGTTCTGCTGCCTGCGCCAACGTTGCGAGCGCCTCATCCGGGCTTTCGACACTGCGGTTGCTCATGCGCCAGTTCGTAACCTGCGCATTGAGCGTGCTGCGCGTCGTGGCGCTCGGTGCGACGATAAGGGTACGGACGCCTTCGAGCTTGTTGCGGAACGTCGAGTCGGCAGTGCTCACCGCTTCGTGTTTGTCGAAACACACGGCGAACCAGAACGTGGAGCCTTCGCCAGGAACGGATTCGACGCACATCGTGCCGCCCATCATTTCGACGAGCTGCTTGCTGATGGCAAGGCCAAGACCCGTGCCGCCGTGCTTGCGCGTGGTCGTGCCGTCGGCCTGCGAGAAGTTCTCGAATATGCGTTCCTGCGCGTCCTTGTTGATGCCCGGGCCCGTATCCGTCACGTTGAACCGGAGCGTGACGGTCTCGCCTGTTTCTTCGATGCGCGATACTGAAACTGCGACTTCGCCGCGCTCCGTGAACTTGATGGCATTGCCGATCAGGTTCGTGAGCACCTGCCCGAGACGCAGCGGATCGCCTTTGACGCGTGCTGCGACATCCACGGGAAGGGCGCAGTCGAGCTCGAGCCCTTTGCTTTGCGCTCGCTCTGCAAGGAGCTCCACCGCGTCTTCCACGGTCTGGCGCAAATCGAATTCGATGTGCTCGAGGTCGAGCTTGCCCGCTTCGATCTTGGAGAAATCGAGAATGTCGTTGATGATCCCGAGGAGCGATCGCCCCGAGCGCTGAACCGTCTCCGCGAATTTGCGCTGGGTGCCGGTAAGGCCGGTCTCGAGCAGAAGCTCGGTCATTCCCAGCACGCCGTTCATCGGCGTGCGGATCTCGTGGCTCATTTTCGCGAGGAAGGTGCTCTTTGCCTTGTTCGCCGCTTCAGCTGCTTCACGCGCGGTGCTGAGGTCTTCCTGCGCGCGTTTGCGCT
>JBKJPI010000599.1:0-3258 GCA_046595235.1 Burkholderiales bacterium
AGGACGCTCGCTCCCTCGCAAGGCGGGCTGAAGGCTCAGGCGAAGCAGACTTTCACCGGAGCGCGTCGGGCTTCGACCGACCCCATATCGGATTACAGAGTTGTAACCCCCGCGTCACCTTCCCGACCCCGTGCGGCTCTTACACTCGCTTCACGATCGATTGATCGATGAGCTTAACAACACGAGGATTGAAGCCATGCATAAGTTCGTTCCCGCAGTATTCGCAGCCGTGAGTCTTGTATTTGCCGCCTCCGCCGGCGCCCAAACTTCCGGCCGCTACTCGAATGATCACGAAGTCCGCACGCCGTCGTCGCCTAACGAGTCGGGCCCGTCCTTCAGCAGCCACGACAGTTCGGGCCGCTTTACGGGCAGCGCCTCGGCATATCCGAGGACGCCGTCTTCCGTGAGCGAGTCCGCACCGACGCGTAATCATCAGGAGCAGGCCTATACCGGCGCGACTGGCGGCAGCGTGACCGTTCGGGAAGCCCGCGGCGGACGCTTCGCCAGCCCGTCGTATCCCTCGTCGGTGAGCGAGTCCGCACCGGCACTGGCTCGATAAGGCAAGCAACAGGCGCGCACGAAAGTGCCGCCTGTCATCAACGCAGACAGGAGATCGAATGAAACGCATCATCACTACCGTCGCTTTTTCCTTTGTCGCGGGAATGAGTAGTCTGGCGATCGCCCAGTCAGCCGATCACACGGGTCACCACGCGACAGCCGTTGAGACGAGCGCCGCTGCGCTGAGCGACGGCGAAGTGCGCAAGGTCGACAAAGACGCGAAGAAGGTGACGCTTCGTCACGGACCGATCACGAACCTCGACATGCCCGGTATGACGATGGTGTTCCAGGTTCAGGACGCCGCTTTGCTCGACCCGCTGAAGGTGGGTGACAAGGTGAAATTCGCTGCTGACAAGGTCGGCGGTGCGTTCATGGTCACCCGGATCGAAGCGGCGAAATAAACGCGGCGGGCCCGCACCGCCGGCACGTAAAGTGTCCGCGGCCGGGGGCCCGACCTGCGTTGTACTCATGAACGGGCACCGCGAGCCCAGATGTCCCCGTGTAGCTGCTAGCGCGCGAGTGTCTCCCGCTCCATCAATAGATAAGTGCCGTACGCATTGATCCTGTTGGCCGCTTCGAACGCCGGCAGCTCCGAAAATCGGCTCCAGTCTGCATTTCTGTAAGCCTCCTCGAAGGGCGTAAAGTCTTCGACCGCCCTGCCCATCACAGCGCGCAGGTGGATCAGGTAATCACGCGTAAGCGCAAGATCGGCTGACGGGTTCGTGGAGACCTTGCCGTGGCCGGGAACCATTGTTCGCGGGCCGAGCGCGAGCAGACGCGAGGTTGTCTCAAGCCAGCGCTTGCTGTCGGCATTGCCTACGAACGGAATGCGGCCCGTAACCATGATGTCGCCGGAATACAGCACCCGCTCTTCGCGCACGATCACGACCATGTCATCCGGCGCGTGAGCCGGCCCCATGGGGATCACGTCGAAGGTGATCCCGCCGAAAGTGAAGCTCGTGCTTCCTTCCAACCACCGGTCCGGGGGCACCAGCCGCGTGTTTGTGTCCACCCATGGCTTGAGATCCACACGGCGTTGGGCGAGGCGCTCCGCGCCTTCGCGCTCGAGATAGTCCCGAGCGTCGCGGTGGGCCCATATTTCGGCGCCGGCCTCTTTGAACGCTTGCAGGCCGTAGAAATGATCCGCGTGATAGTGCGTGACGATGACGCGCCGAATCGGCTGCGAAGTGACCGCCCGAATCGCCTTGATGAGCTCGTAGCCAAGGGCCGGCGTACCCAACGCATCGATGACGATCACCCCTTCGGACGTCACGACGAAGCCCGCGTTGGCGTTGAATCCTTCGTTGGCCGCTGTGGCCATGCCGGGCTGGCCCTGCACGTAGTAAGCATGGGCGCTGATTTTTACGGCAACCGGCTTATTCCTGACCGGCGCGTACTCAGCCGCGAAAGCAGGCCGTGTAACAAGGAGCAGCGCCACAACTACCGCCGCTCTGTACATCAAGCGAGCCCGGGGTTGCCTTCGACGCCCTTGAGGCGCGGCACGTTGGGTGTCCGCGGGCGTATTGTTTTCTGCTCTCGCAGGTATCGCGCCATCAGGTCCCATATCGGCTCACCGCCTGCGCTCCGGGCTTCCTCCGCCACCGGTGCCCAGCCTGCAACCTTGTAGGTTTTAGACGCTTCCAGCGGCTTGCCGCGAAGCGTCATGTCGCCGATGCGACGGCCGATCGGCGCCGTGGGTTCGCAGGAATACGCGAGCCCGCCGACGCGCACCATATCGCCGCCCTGCTGGTAATAAGGATCGGGGTTGAAAAGGTTGTCGCCGATGTCTTCGAGTATCGCCTTGATCGTTTCGCCCGACATTTCGGTCACCGTCGTGTACGGGTACGTGATCGCGGTCTGGTCGAGCAGACGTTCCATGGTGATCGTCTCCCCCGGCAGAAGCGTGGTGCCCCATCGAAACCCCGGCGAGAATGCAATCTCGGCGTCCTTCATCGTCATCAGGCCATCGAGCACGAGCTGATCGAAAGTGCCGTTGAAGTTGCCTCTGCGATAAAGCAGCCCTTCGGTCACCGCAAGCTTTTCGCCGAGCTTGCTCTCGTACGGCGCGCGCGCTTTCTGTATCAGCGCCGTCATCTCGCGATCCCCCGGCAGCAGATTCGAAAACACCGGCAGCAGCTTGTAACGATAGTCGACCATTGCGCCGTTTTTTACTTCGAGATCCAGCACAGCCAGAAACTTGCCATTGCTGCCGGCATTGGTGACCAGCGTGCGGCCGCCGGCATTTTTGACTACGACCGGTGCCGGCACGCCATCGTGCGTATGGCCACCGAGTATCGCGTCGATGCCGCGCACGCGCGATGCCATCTTGAGATCGACATCCATGCCGTTGTGCGACAGCAGCACTACTGCCTGCGCCCCCTTCGCCCGGGCCTCATTCACGACCTGCTGCATCTCAGCTTCCTGAATGCCGAATGTCCAGTCGGGAACGAAGTAGCGCGGGTTGGCGATCGGCGTGTACGGGAAAGCCTGGCCGATGATCGCGACGCGAATCCCGTTCAGCTCACGGAGTACATAAGGGCGGAACACCGGATCGCCAAAATCTGCGCTCTTTACGTTCTGCGCGAGGAAATCGATGCGGCCTTTGAAGTCGTTCTGGATCACCTGCTGCACGCGCTCGGCGCCGAGGGTGAATTCCCAGTGCCCGGTCATGATGTCGACGCCCAGAAGCTTGCAGGCGTC
>JBKJPI010000402.1:0-3764 GCA_046595235.1 Burkholderiales bacterium
CCAAAACGCACGTCTGCGTTTTGGGCCTAACCCGAAGGGACGGAGCCACCCCGGGCGCATTTCGTTGTCGCAACCCCTCGCAATATTCGCGATATTGCTTCGGGCCCGCGCCTAGAACTGCACCCCGGCTTGCTCTCCGTCGCGCCCGCGCGGGAGTTGTTCAGAGGTTCCTACGTCACGGGCGAAGACGTGAAAGGCCTCGCCTCTCGAAAAATGGAGGCCGTGCGCCGCGGCCAGTGCGTCGAGACTGCGTGCCGAGTGAATCGACACGTGCCCATTGCGCGGGGCGATATACCACCACGCGGCGCGGACTGACTCGATGTCGTCCGGCTGCATGAGCGTCGTGAACACGATCCGCGTCTTCTCGTGAGCGAAGCTCTGCATGTCACGCAGGGTCGCGTGGGGGTCTGGCGCGTGCTCCATCACCTCGACGCAGGTGATGACGTCGAACGTTGACGAGGGGCGCGCTGGATTCGAATACGGGTCGAAGTTTTCGACTCGAGCGAACCCCAACTCGTCGAGCCGCCTGGCGAAGATGCCGCTTCCTGCGCCGTAGTCGAGGATGGAGAGATCTCGGGCCTCCGGAAAGACCGCCGCAAAGTGCTCGGCGGCCCGGAGCGGTCGCGCTGAAGCGTACTCCGGGTCGACCTTCACGTAGTCCTGGTTGTATATGTCCCTTGCGAAACGCGCCGTATCCCAGTCGTCGAAATGGCGGGTGAAGATAAAGCCGCAATCGCCGCATCGGCTGTAGTAAACCGGCACGCCCGCAAGGCCGAACTGGTAAGCGTTGGTTTCGGCGCAATGCTTGTTGAAGTCGACGACGTCGAAACGCGATGCCGGCCCCGCGCATACCTTGCACGCTGACTCTACCGACGGTGCGCGCGTCAGCCGCGAGCCCCCTGAACCGGTGTCGCGTACGGGCGCTGTATCATCAGGCGGCTCGTGCGGCCGGCGCGCCGTGCCGTTGAAGATGGAACCGAGCATTCTGAGGAACATAGGAACAGCTAATCGTGTGGATGGAACGCGTCATCTTATGCTGATCAGGCGCCTGCTGTCGTCATGGCTTCGCCAGGCGCGGCATGCCGCCGCTGCGCCGACCGCGGCCGTGCCGCAGGCGGTTGAAAGCCTTCCTGGATTCAACAAGCTCGTGCGCGGGCGGCACGGCGTCTTCATCGCGAACGAGAACGACCTCTACATCGGCCGCGCGCTCATTCAATACGGCGAATTCAGCGAGCGCGAGTGGAAGTTGCTTCGCAACTACTCTCGCCCCGGCGGCATCGTCGCCGAAGTTGGTGCGAACATTGGCGCTCACACCGTGAGCCTCGCGCAAGCCGTGGGCGCCGACGGCAGGGTCTGCGCCGTCGAGCCGCAGCCGGTGCTTTTTCAGTCGCTGTGCGCAAACCTCGCACTCAACTGCCTCCTCAACGTCGACGCGCACAACTGCGGCTGTGGCATCGGCGCTCGAGACCGGAGCGTGCCTCTCATCGACTACTCAGCTGAAGGTAATTTCGGGGGAATCGATTTGCGTGAGCCCGATGCAGGCGGGTCGGTGCGCGTGCCGATGCGCCCGCTCGACGAGCTCGTGGAACGGTACCCCCGTGTCGACCTTCTCAAGATCGATGTCGAAGGCATGGAAAAGGACGTGATCGCAAGCGCGGCGCGGACAATTCAGAAATTCCGGCCGGTGATGTATGTGGAAAACGATCGACGCGAAAACCAGGCCGAGCTCATAAGCGCAATCGCCGCACTCGACTACCGCATGTGGTGGCACCTGCCGCTGCTGTATAACCCCGTCAACTACTTCGAAAACGCGCTCGACCTCTATCCCGGCGTCTGCTCGATAAACATGCTGTGCATTCATCGCTCAGTCAGCGACCCCGGCGCAGTTCAGGGAATGCAGGAAGTCGTTGATCCGCAGCAGGACCCGGTAAAAGCGCAGAATCAATTTGCCGGCGGATGACGGCCTTATACGAGCGTTCAGGAGGCCGTGGCCAGCGGGCGGCGTGCCCGACAGTCCTGGATCTTCTCGCGGAGGTGCTGGATCGCGTGGTCGATTTCGGCGGCGGTATTGAAGCGGCCGACGGTGATGCGGATGGTGCTCGCGGTTTCTGCGCCGATCGCCTGTAGTACATGCGAGGGGGCGGGGCTCCCCGACGAGCAGGCGGACGTGGAGGAAACGGCAATATCGGTGAGCGAGGTCACGAGCGCGTCACAGTTTTCGAGTGATATGCCGAGGTTCAGGTTGTTCGCTATGCGCCGTTCCATGTCGCCATTCGCGCGCAGCTCGGTAAGATCGCGGAGACCGGCCCATAGTCGATCGCGCAGGGCCCTCATTCTGGGCACCTCGGTCGCTAACTCCTCGCGTGCAATGCGGAAGCATTCGCCCATGCCCACGATCTGGTGCGTCGGCAGCGTCCCGGAGCGTAAACCCCGTTCGTGGCCTCCGCCATGCATCTGGGATTCAAGGCGCAAGCCGCGCTCGCGTCGCACGTAGAGAGCGCCGATGCCTTTCGGGCCGTAGGTCTTGTGCGCAGTGAGCGACATGAGATCGACGGCTGAACGTCTTACGTCGATTGCGATTTTGCCCGTCGCCTGCGCCGCGTCGACGTGGAACAGGATGTCGCGACCGCGAAGAACAGCACCGATGGCGTCGATATCCTGTATCACGCCGATCTCGTTGTTCACCAGCATGACCGACACCAGGATCGTGTCAGGCCGCAGCGCCGCTTCCAGCGATGCGATATCGAGCAGCCCATTCGCCGCTGGCCTGAGATAGGTGACTTCGTAGCCCTGGCGCTCGAGCTCTTTCATCGTGTCGTGCACGGCCTTGTGCTCCGTCTCGACGGTGATGAGATGACGACCCCGCGACCGTCGTGCCGCCGCCGCGCCCTTGATCGCCAGATTGTTCGATTCGGTCGCGCCCGACGTCCATGCAATCTCGCGCGCCTCTGCGTTGATGATAAGCGCGACCTCGCTGCGAGCGTCTTCGACTGCCTGGAGCGCCGTGCGCCCAAACGTATGCGTGGTGCTCGCGGGGTTTCCGAAATGCTCCGTGAGATAAGGCAACATTTTGTCGACGACGCGAGGATCCACCGGCGTGGTTGCGGAGTTATCGAGATAGATCGGCAGCTTTAATGGCATGGGGGTGTTCTGCTCCGCGACTTCAGTGTTTCTGCGTTTGCGGTTGTGTGAGCGCAGCGATGACACGCTGCCGTTTTGCTTCAACGTCTTTCGCGAAGCCAGGGGTGCGCTGCTCGACGAAGCCCGTCGCCAGCCCCAGCTTGAGCAAGGCAACAGCGAATGTTGCCGCGAGGTCATCCAGGTCGGGGCTCACTTTCGCGAGCTGCAGCGCTTCGATCGTTTCGTCGAAGAGCTGCTGCATGGCGTCGTTCAACTCGTCGTCAAAAAGTCGGGGCTTGGGCGTCTCGGTCATGCGAAAAGTTTATCGCACTTTCCGGGCCAGCCAGTGGCTATGCGACCATGCATCGAGTGCCTGCATTCGATCGGGAGCTGACGAAGCGGGGTAGGGATGTGTTGCCGATTGTGCCCGCCGGTTCCAGCTTTAAACGGCGACGCACCGACTGGTTGCGTCCCATTCGGTTCTTCGTAGATCTTGCTGTTTGTCCACCAAGGCGCCGGGCCGCCCCAACCCTTGGTGTCTCACTTTGCCGTTCGGCCGAAAGTAGGTTTCACTTTCGGCCGGTGTTGGCCGGCGCAAAGTAGGTGTGCACTTTGCGACGAAAGTCTACATCGTGTAGAGGTTG
>JBKJPI010000516.1:0-7038 GCA_046595235.1 Burkholderiales bacterium
CGGGCGTACTCGTGACGAGCTCTGCGCCCTGAATGGCGAGGCGCTCCTGGGCATCGCCCGTCTTGAGGCTCTTCGTGATTTCGGCGGAGAGTCGATCAGTGACAGCGGCGGGTGTCCTGCCGGGCGCCAATACACCGTACCACGCCGTGACCTCATAGCCGGGGACGCCGGATTCCGCGATCGTCGGCCAATCAGGTGCGACTTGAGCTCGGCGGCGGCTCGCCACACCCAGTGCTCGGAATCTTCCACCCTTCACATGCGGCATGGCGGAGTAGATGCTCGTGAACAGCAGCGAAACCTGACCGCCGAGCAGATCAGTCATGGCCGGGCCGCCGCCCTTATATGGCACGTGAACGATATCGATCCGTGCAGTGACCTTCAACAACTCCATCGCGAGGTGGGCAGCCGAACCGCTCCCTCCCGACGCGTAGTTGAGCGTGCCCGGCTTCGCTTTCGCCAGCGCGATCAGACCTTCCATGTTCTTCGCGGCGACTGCCGGATGTGCAACGAGGACGTTGGGCAGGAACGCGACAAGGTTGACGGGCGAAAAATCATTGATGGCATCGAACGGCAGCCTCGAGTACAGGCTCGCATTAATTGCGTGAGCCGTGCCGGCCATCAGCAGTGTATGGCCATCGGGGACGGCTTTCGCTACGAGGTGAGTACCGATCGTCCCGCCAGCGCCCGCGCGGTTATCCACGACGATCGATTGTCCGATGCTCTCACTCAGCCGTTGCCCTATGAGGCGTGCAAGCGCGTCCGTGGCGGCGCCAGGGGGAAAGGGCACGACAAGGCGTATGGGGCGACTCGGATACGACTGAGGCTGTGCATGTGCAGCGGTTACAAGCGCCGCTGATACGAACAAGAACGCGAAGGAGAAGGTAATGCGGACTGCGGACATCATTTGATTTTCAACTTTATTAATTCAGCGTCGCCATTGCTCGTATGCTTGCAGCATCGCCGCCCGCGGCTGCTTTTCGTGCATGTCGCGATAGCCGAGCGCACAGCCTAGCACGGCCGCCTAACTTTCGTCATCGAGTCACAGCCTATAACCCGTGCTTATGACCATGCCTCGATAATCTGATTTGGGTGGGGCGCCTGAGAGATGCAAGAATGCATGATTACTATTCGGTCGAATCGTGAAGAGGCACGCTTGCGGTATCGAGTGTTCGCCGCACGAAACGCTGTTCGTATCTGGAGGCAGGCATCAATGACGTGTGATCTCATCATCCGGAACGGGACCGTGGTGGACGGTACCGGACAGCCCTCCTTCGTTGCTGACGTTGCCATAAGCGACGGTCGCATCAGTGCGATCGGTGAAGGCCCTGCGGAGGCGGGAAGCGTCATCGATGCCCAAGGGCAGGTGGTATGCCCCGGCTTCATAGATCCGCATACGCATTACGATCCGCAGATCACGTGGGACAGACTGCTGTCGAGTTCCTCCGAGCACGGCGTCACCACCATCATGATGGGTAACTGCGGCGTGGGCATCGCGCCCTGCAAGCCTGCTGATCGAGGCCTGATGATTCAGGATCTCGTTAACGTCGAGAGCATGTCTGAGGAAGTGCTCGCGGCGGGTGTGCGCTGGAGCTGGGAAACTTTCCCTGAGTACATGGACGCTGCCCAGGCGTCTGCTCCCGCCATCAACCAGGCTTTTCTGGTTCCGCTTGCCCCGCTGCGCACGTATGTCATGGGCGATGCCGGATCAGAGCGTGGCGCGGACGAGAGCGAGACAGTCACCATGTCCAGGCTCCTGCGTGAAGCCATGGAAGCCGGAGCATGGGGTTTCAGCACAACCGCGATCCCGTCACACATCGGCCACCACGGGAAGCCGCTGGCCGCTCGTCTCGCGAGCAGGGACGAGCTTGCTGCGTATTCGAAGGTTCTGAAAGACCTGGGCCGCGGCAGCATAGAGCTTGCACTGACCAAGCGCTACGCCAACCTCTCGGATGATGAGTACGACCTGCTCGATCACCTGCTGCGGCACAGTGAGCGCCCCGTTTCGTGGCTGTCTCTGCACAATCTTCTCGAGAAGCCGCATGGTGTAGCGGAAGTGCTGGAGAAGGCAGCGCCGCTGATGAAGCGCGGCGGTATTCCCCAGATTCTCACCCGGCCCCTGATCTCGGAGCTTTCGCTGAAGACGCCGTTTCAGTTTTCCGAGATTCAGGCGGCGAAGCCGATCTTCAATCAGTCTGTCGAGCGGCAGATGGCGCTATACGCCGACAAAGCTTTCCGGCAGGCCTTCAGAGAAGAGCTGAAGCTCGGCCGCAAGTTCACCAATCAGGCGCAGAACGTTGGCGTGTACAAAGTCGCTGATTCCGAACTGAGCACGTACGAAGGCAAGACCATCGGCGAGATCGCGGAAGAGCGCAAGAGCGACCCTCTGGACACGCTGTTCGATTTCGCACTTCAGGACCGCCTGGAGACGAAGTTCATCATCCCTCGCGCCAATACCAATCGCGAGCGTATTCCCGAGCTGCTGCGTGACTCCGAACATACACTGATCGGACTTTCAGACGGCGGGGCGCACGTCGACATGTTCTGCGAGGCGGGCTACACAACCTACCTGCTCGGACACTGGGTACGCGAGCAGAAAGCGCTCACCCTCGAACACGCCGTTAAACGCATTACATCGGAACCTGCCGATTTCTTCGGCATCAAGGACCGTGGCCGTCTCAAGCCCGGACTGGCAGCCGACATCGTCATCTTTGACCCGGCTACGGTGAGCTCGCCCGCTCGTGGTTCGCTCGTGCATGATCTGCCGGCGGGCGGTGGGCGGCTGGTCGCAAAAGCGACGGGTATTTCCCTGGTCATCGTTAACGGCGCCGTGCTCTTCGATCATGGGCAACATACGGGCGCGTATCCGGGACAGGTGCTGCGGGCAAACTGATCAGCCGGCATTGCGGCGCAGTCGAGGATATGCATCCCTGGGCTGGGCGAAAACAAGGGGACTTCATGCAGAGCAGCGTATCGAATCGCGGGCGCTTCGGTGTTCTGTGTGAGCACGCCGAAGATACGGGTGCTGACGTTCGACGCGGAGGGCACCTGCTTCGAGCGCGCACAGCGACGCTGGCGGCGCGCGCTCGAACACGATTTGCGCGGGGAGCGCTGTACGCGGCCGTACTTGGAGCCGGCTTCGCACTTCATGCATCATGGACGCATGCTCAGAACTGCGCTCTAAAAACGGTTAGCATCATCGTTCCATAAGCGCCAGGCGCTGCTGCCGCAGCGGTGATCCGGCTGTCCGGACATCACGATATCTTTATTTCGGGAGGAGATAGATGAGCGAGACTGTTTGCGACCTGACCTCTGCGACGTGTAAACCCTGTGAGGGCGGCGTGCCTCCGCTCAGGCCGGAGCAGATTACGCAGATGCTGAAACAGATTGAGGGCTGGGTGTATGACGGCGGCCTCATTACCAGGACGTTCAAGTTCAAGAACTACTGGCAGACGATGGCGTTTGTCAACGCCACGGCCTGGATCTCACATCGTCAGGATCATCACCCCGACATTACGGTCGGCTACAACACCTGCAAGGTCGATTATTCGACCCACGCGATCAGAGGCATTTCGGAGAACGACTTCATCTGCGCGGCGAAAGTCGACGCGCTGTTCTCTCTTTAAGAAGGGTAAACAATGGGCCATGACTTGCTCATCAGGAACGGCACGATCGTAGATGGCACGGGCGCGGCGGGCTTCGTCGGCGATGTGGCGATAAGCGGCGGCCGCATCACGGCAGTAGGAAAGGTGGACGGTAGCGCCAGGGCAGTGATCGATGCCACGGAACAGGTCGTCTGCCCCGGCTTCGTCGATCCGCATACACACTACGATGCGCAGATCTCATGGGATTCGGCGCTCCAAGGTTCCGCGCAGCACGGCGTCACCACGGTCGTTCTGGGTAATTGCGGCGTAGGCGTGGCGCCATGCCGACCCTCGGATCGAGGCGCTCTGATAGAGGACCTCATCAACGTCGAAGGCATGTCTGCAGCCGTACTGCACGCCGGGATCAACTGGGAGTGGGAAAGCTTCCGCGAGTACATCGCAGCAGTCGAACTGCGACGCTGCGCGATCAATCGCGCCTTCCTCGTTCCGCTCGCGCCATTGCGCACGTATGTGCTGGGCACCGATGAGGCCAGCGCGCGCGCTGCTACGCCGGCGGAAACCGAAGTCGTCGCGCAGCATCTGCGCGACGCAATGAATGCCGGCGCATCGGGCTTCAGCTCTACGAGCAATCGTTCACACGTGGGGTATCAGGGTAAGCCGCTCGCCGCTCGGCTGACGAGCCGCGACGAGTACGCAGCGTATGCAGGCGTGTTGAGAGCGGCCGGGCGTGGTGTGATCGAGATTGCCGTCACGAATCGATTCGCCACGCTTGCTGATGATGAGTACGAGCTTCTCGACTTCCTGCTTACGGCAAGCGAGCGCCCTGTCACCTGGATCTCACTCTTGAACGACAGCAGCAAGCCGAACGGCTGCAAAGAGGTGCTGGAGAAAGCGGCACCATTGCTCGCACGTGGATCCGCGCCGCAGATGCTGATCCGGTCTATGCTTCGCGAGTTCACGCTGAAGCAGCCTTATCCCCTCAACGAGCTGAAGGTGATAGCGGAACGTATCTTCAACCGGCCGGTTGAAGAGCAGCGCGCTGCCTATGCTGATCCGCAGCTGCGGGCTGCATGTCGGGCGGAGCTCGAGCAGGGTAGACGATTCACCGGCCGCACGCCGAGCGTCATCGTGTGCAAGGTTGCCGATGCTGCGCTCCGAAGTTACGAAACACGCACGATAGGCGAGATCGCCGCCGAGCGGAACGCGGATGCGCTGGATACGTTCTTCGACATCGCACTCGAAGACAACCTGAAGACGCTGTTCGCTTATGAACGTGCCAACAACGATCGCCAGCAGATTGCCGATATGCTGCGTGATCCGCGCACCATGATCGGGCTCTCGGATGGCGGTGCTCACGTGGACATGTTGTATGAGGCGGGCTATCCCACTTACCTGCTGTCACACTGGGTGAGAGAGAAGCAGGTGCTGACCCTGGAACACGCCATCAAGCGCATCACGTCCGAGCCCGCCGATTTTTTTGGTTTCAGTGATCGCGGCCGTCTCAGAGCAGGCAACGCCGCGGATGTTGTCGTGTTCGACCCGGCAACTATCGGTTGCGATGAGCGCAACGCGTTCATTAACGATCTGCCCACAGGGGCGGGCCGGTTGCATGCGAATGCACGAGGCATATCTTCGGTGCTGGTAAACGGGACTGTGATTTACCGTGACGGTAAGGCCACCGCCGACAGGCCGGGGCAGGTCGTGAGCTCTCAATAGGAGGTTCCGGGATGAGCATGTTCAAGAGGGCTGTAGCGGTCGTGCTGTGGCTGGGGGTGGCTAATGCGATGGCAGCGACATACCCCGAGAAGCCCATACGTTTTGTCGTGCCCTACGGGCCCGGCGGCGCGACTGACATCGTGGCACGCTCGGTTGCACAGAAGCTGACCGAAGCCTGGGGACAATCGGTGATCGTCGACAACCGGGCCGGAGCCGGCGGCATCATCGGCTCCGATCTCGTAGCTCGGGCGTCCGCAGACGGCTACACCCTGCTGCTGGCGACCACCGCGAACACTGCACAGGTTGCCATGCAGTCGAAGCTGCCGTTCGACCTCGTCAAAGACTTCGCGCCGATCACTCACCTGATCGACGCGCCCTTCGTGCTGACTGCTAGCGGGAAGCTGCCAGCAAATTCTCTGAAGGAGTTGCTTGGCGCAGCCAAGGCGAAACCGGGCTCGCTCAACTATGGGACGGTCGGCGGATCGAATATGCTGATGATGGAACTGGTAAAGAGTATGTCCGGCGCCGACATCACGGGGGTCCCATATAAAGGTGTCGGTCCAGCCCTCATCGACCTGATGGCGGGTCGGGTACACCTGATGTTCTTCTCCGTCGGAGTGGCGCAGCCTTACCTCAAAGACGGCCGGCTCAAAGGCTTCGGCGTCACGACGGCCAGGCGTGTGCAGGCGCTCCCGGCTGTGCCCGCCATCGCCGAAACGCTTCCGGGATATGACCTGACGCCGTGGTATGGGGTGCTCGCGCCGACGAGGACGCCGCGCGCGATCATCGACAAGCTGCAGGTCGAGATGGTGCGCATACTCAAGCTTCCCGACATACAGGAGAGCTACGTCAACCAGGGCTTCATCCCGATAGGATCGACACCCGGGCAGTTCGCTGCTCACATCCGGCAGCAGATCGTCAAGTTTCAGCGGATCGTGAGCGACGCCAAGATACACGTCGAGTAGGCGGGCCCCCGCCCTCGCCGCCGCTTGGACATGCAAGCATGCATATGAACCTGAACGAAATCGATGAGAAGAAAGTGCGGACCGCTCATGACATGAACTTTCTACGGAATCTTTGCATTTTGGTCGTTGCTGCGCTCGCGGCGCCCTCGACGTTCGCGCAGACTGCTGCGGCTTTTCCGAACAAGCCCGTGCGCTGGGTCGTGCCGTTTCCACCGGGCGGCAGCGCTGACATCATGGGTCGCATAATCGGACAGGAGCTCACCAAATCTTTCGGCCAGCAGGTCGTGATCGAAAACCGTGCAGGCGCTTCGGCGATCGTCGGCTCGGAATACGTCGCGAAATCGGCGCCCGACGGTTATACGCTGCTTCAATGCAATGTGAGCCAGATGACGATACACCCGAGCGTGTATCCGAAGCTTCCCTACGATCCCGTGCGCGATTACGCGCCGGTCACCGTGCTCGGGATCGTGACGAGCGTCGTCGTTGTCACGCCGGCGCTGCCGGTGAGCTCGGTCAGAGACCTGGTCGCGCTTGCGAAGACGCGGCCCGGACAGCTGAACTTCACGTCGAGCGGCGCGGGCTCGTCGACGCATCTCACCGGAGAGCTTCTCAAGCAGCGCGCGGGTATCGACATGCTCCACGTCAGTTACAAAGGCAGCGGACCGGCGCTTACCGATGTGATGGGCGGTTTCGTGCAGATCATGTTCGAGAATCTGCCGTCGGCGCTGCCTTTCATCAAGGCCAGCAAGCTGAAG